>JBFHCO010000093.1:0-7510 GCA_041585205.1 Candidatus Omnitrophota bacterium
GCCTGTCTGATATCAAATTGAATTTCATGGATAAAGATGTGACTTTTTCTCCGGTAGGGTCCGACACGCTTTTGCAATACTTTGATTCTTTGATGTTAAGTGATCCCGAAAATATCATCCATCCGAATCAAATCATCTCGGTCGAGCTGATATTATCGGAAACGCTTTTGCACGTGGGGCGGTCTGAGACAAGGCGGGGGCAGGGTGTTTCCGTGAATCCGTCGGTCATTTTAAATTATCCGAACAAAATCATTTTTTCAATCGAGGCCGAGCAACTTGACCGTTTGCCGGCACAACAATGGAAGGAACTGCTCGGACTGAAACTGCTCAATGAGGAAAAACTTCACATTCTGATTTTGGACGGGCGAAGCGGAATTTACAGCGACCGGATCGCGGAGCTTCAGGGTCTGGAAGGAGTTTACTTTGAGGCGCAGCTTCCGCAGCTTCCGAAAGGCGTCAGGGGAATTCACTTCGGAAATATGGAACAAGGTGAGCCCGCGGGTTCAGGGTTATCACCGCGCGTGGCAGCGCGGATGACCGATTATTTCGGTCTTTTTGACGGCTCATTCGGTACCGCGCTTCTTTATGCTCTGCATGAAGGCCATCTGCCCGGCCTCGATCAAAAAAACGGGTACCTGTATGATCCTCAAAATCTTTACGTCTTCCGTGTGGTGGAAGCGCTCGCCGTTTATCAAATCACCGGCAAATCGGCCTAAACAATTTTAGCTTGAAGGTTTTCAGACCCGGTCTTTACGATGAGAGACAGCGCGATGTCTTTGACGGGGAGGGTCAGAAATGCGATTGCGACCGGTTTTTTCTTCGTGAGGGAAAAACAGGCGCTTGTAATGGCCCCCGCCTTTTGATCTCCGAGAAACACGGCATCTCCCGGAACGGGGACAGACCCTTCTTCAAGCGTCAGCTGCTGAACTTTCCGTTTCGGACCGCCATAGGTTAACGTGCGCGCCACCACCTCTTGACCCGGATAGCACCCCTTCGTTTCACTCGCGGCGATTTTTTCAAGGCCCGTTTCCGGCAGTGTCATCTCTTCGGTGATATCCACGCCGTAACGCGGGGTTCCGGATTCAATCCGCAAGATTTCATACGCGTCACCCCCGACCGGTGTCAAACCGAAGGATTGACCCGTTTCCAATATTTTCCTCGCAAAATCAGATGCCCTGTCCCGCGGCAGAAGCCATTGATGCGTATCGGCGAAGCGCACTGCATCCGCTGCCGCAACGGCGCTGAAAAAATCATGCGCCTTATCGCCCAAGCACGAAAGCATGACCTGTTCCGATGACGCATCATCCAGCCGCACATCTTCCGTAATGATAAAGCGATTTAACAGCTCGATCGTTTTCCGTTCGACGCCGGGATCCGTCAGCAGCCAGATGACCTTATCTGCGCGGTAGACCTTCATGAACGACAGGACCTTGCCGGTTGCCGAAAGCAGCGCGGCATCGCAGCCCGCGTCATTTTTCAGATTTTTAATATCCTGCGAAAGCATGCGATGCAGAAACGGAACGGCGTCTTCGCCGCTGACGCGGATTTTGCCTCTGAAAGAATCATCATACAGCCCCACCGCTTTTTTTAGCGCGGCGTACTCATTTTGAGTGTTTCCGAAATGGGCGATGATCTCTCTTCCGTCATCTTCGCGGAAGGTTGCGCCGAGCGATTGCCAGAGTGTTTTTAGAGGAAGCGATTTCATGGGTTGATGAGTTTGAGCGCGATTTTACGATGCGGAGAGGGGAATGCGTATTTTTTTAATTCGCTCAATTTGACCCATCGCGACCGCATGCCGCCATTGATCGGTTGTTGTCTCGGATGACTTTCATAGACATCCAATTGAATTGTATGATGCGTAAAATGATAAGGGATCGTGAACCGGAAACGTTCCTTGCGCGTCAGGATGCGGATGTCTTTAAAATCGGGGTGATTTTTGAAACGGAATGGAAAAGTCCATAAGGAGCCCCAGCGGGCATGCGGCGGTTGCTTTTGAATGAAGACCTTGCCGTTACGATAAAACAAGACGGCGGCGGCACTCAGCTTTTTTATTTTTTGTCTGCGTGATTGCACGGGATAATCCGTTTCCCTTCGTTGCCGATGCGCGGCGCAATGGCGATGGACCGGGCACGCATTGCAAGACGGATTCTGAGGATAGCAAACAGTCGCTCCGAGTTCCATCATGGCTTGATTAAAATCTCCGGGAGTTTTGTCGGGAAGTAGTTCGGCCGCAAGCCGCCAAAGATGATTTTTGGCGGCTTGCAAATCCACATTGCTTTTGATGCCAAAAATGCGTGTCAAGATGCGGATGACATTACCGTCCAGGACGGGGCTTTTTTCATCGAATGCGATGCTGGCGATGGCCCCGGCCGTGTACTTCCCGATGCCGGGAAGCCGGACCAAATCCTGTGCAGTTTGAGGGATTCGTCCGTCGAGATTTTTCAGAATATGTTTTGCGGCCGCGTGAAAGTGACGGACGCGCCTGTAATAACCGAGCCCGGCCCACGCCCGCATGATTTCGGCCGTCTTGGCCTCGGCGAATGCCTTTAAGGAGGGGAAGCGCTTGACCCAAGCTTGATAATACGGAATCACCGTGGCGACCTGCGTTTGTTGAAGCATGATCTCAGATACCCAAATTCGATAAGGATCGCGCGTTCTGCGCCATGGTAAATCCCGCGCATGCCTGCGGTACCAAAGGAGCAAGTTCTGCCGTAATTTTTGAATGTTTTGCTTGCTTTTCATTTTAATGGACAACTTACGATGCCCGAATTTTACGCACTTAATATCAAATTCACCAATTATAAACAAGTCACGGATCAAGACGCGCCTAAGGAAGCAGTAGAAATCATGTCTAAGGCGTGATATTCTAACACTTTCTGGCAAGTTTTCGGCTTCATTTCTACAAGCGGAGCGGTCATAAGCATTCATGAAATCTTGGACTTACGCAAAGGCGGGTGTTCCTCATCTCAAAGGGGACCCATCCTATAACCGTAAAATTTCTCAAATCGTCCGTTCGACAAGCATTCCGGGTGTTCTGGGCAGCGCAACCGGTTTCGCATCCCTTTTTGATCCTAAACGCACGGGCGTGAAAGATCCGTTGCTTGTGGCCTCCACCGACGGAGTCGGTACGAAGCTGGAAATCGCGGGGCTTCAGGGGCGTCACAATACCATCGGAATCGACCTGGTGGCCATGTGCGTGAATGACCTCATTACCTGCGGCGCCAAACCTGTTTTTTTTCTGGACTATTTTGCTACCGGTAAATTCAACCGCCGTGCCATGGGGGATATTTTGACCGGGATTGCGCGGGGTTGCCGGCAGGCGGGATGCGCCCTGGTGGGGGGCGAAACGGCAATCATGCCGGGTTTTTATCGCGTGAGCGCCGGTTACAGAAATAACGTGGGGCATTACGATCTCGCGGGTTTTTCGGTCGGAATTGTCGACCGCCGTAAGTTAATCGACGGACGGAAGATACGCAAAGGCGACCGCATGCTGGGCTTGGCTTCTTCCGGGTTTCATTCGAACGGATTTTCGCTCTTACGGAAATTATTCAGCAAAAAGCAGCTTCGAGGCCGGATCGGCAAGACTCTGTTGACCCCTACGCGGATCTATGTTCAACCCGTTTTGGAGGCGGTTCGATCGGTTCCCGTATCCGGTATCGTGAATATCACAGGCGGCGGTTTTCCGGACAATTTACCGCGCGTCATTCCGTCCGGGCTCGGTGCTAGACTTCTGAAGGGATCCTGGCCGGTACCGAAAATGTTCAAATTCGTGCAGGATTCTGGTAAAATTCCCGATTCTGAAATGATGCGCACTTTTAATCTCGGTATCGGGATGGTTCTCATTTTGAAAAGAACGCATGTTTCCGGGGTGCAACGCATTTTAAGACGCCACAAAATCAGTTCTTGGGATATCGGAGAAATCGTTAAAGGTAAAGGAGTTTCGCTCGCATGAAGGTTTTAATTGTAGGATCGGGAGGCCGTGAACACGCCCTGGCTTGGAAAATCGCTCAAAGTCCGTTACTTACCAAACTTTATGCCGCACCCGGCAACGCCGGCATCGCTCAAAGCGCTGAATGCGTTGCCATTCAAGCCGACGATATACAGGGCCTATGCGCTTTCGCGAAAAAAGAAAGTATCGATTTGACGATTGTCGGGCCGGAGGCGCCGCTTGTGGCGGGCATGGCCGACCATTTTGAAAGGGAAGGCTTAAAAGTATTCGGACCTGATAAAAAAACAGCTCAATTGGAAGGCAGTAAGACTTTTGCGAAAGAACGGATGGTGAAATACGGCATCCCGACCGCTGAGTACCGGGCATTTACAGACGTTAATGAAGCGAAACATTATGTGATCGAGACTGAAATGCCGGTCGCGATCAAGGCGGACGGCCTGGCCGCCGGCAAAGGAGTGACTATCTGCCATTCTCACGAAGAGGCGGTGGGGTTTTTGACGCAGATGATGTCGGAAGGCGTATTCGGCGAAGCCGGCAAGAAAGTGGTGATTGAGCAGGCGCTTGAAGGCGAAGAGCTTTCGATCATTGTGCTGACTGACGGTGAAAAAATCATACCGCTTGCAAGTTCTCAGGACCATAAACGGGCCTATGATTTTGACAAAGGGCCGAATACCGGAGGCATGGGGGCCTATTCTCCCTGTCCGCAGATTCCGGATGAAAAAATTCAAGAATCCGTTGAAAAAGTGATACGGCCGTTGGTCGACGGTATGGCCAAGGAAGGAATGAAATACCGCGGTGTGTTGTATGCCGGACTGATGTTAACGAAGCAAGGGCCGTTTGTGTTGGAATATAACTGCCGTTTCGGCGATCCCGAGGCACAGGCGATATTGCCGCGGTTGAAATCGGATCTGCTGCCGGTTTTGGCTGAAATCGCAAGCGGCGGACTTCAGACAACTTCTCTCGAATGGCATGAAAAGGCCTGTATGACGGTGGTGGTGGCATCCGGCGGTTACCCGGGTTTCTATCACAAGGATTTTCCGATCCAGGGCCTTGAAGCCGTTAAACACGATGCGGACGTGATGGTATTTCATGCGGGAACGGCCTTGAATGAGAAGGGTCAGATTATTACGTCCGGAGGACGCGTGTTGGCCGTTTCGGCATTGGGCGAGAATTTACGCGTGGCGCATGACCGCGCTTATCAAGCCGTCGCAAAAATTCACTTTGAAGGTAGTTTTCACCGCCGCGATATCGGCAGAAGGGCTCTTGAGGTGTATCGATGAACGAACCGCGTGTTTCAATCGTTATGGGCAGTGATTCTGATCTTGAAATCATGAGACAGGCCGAAGAAATTCTGAAAGAGTTCGGCGTCTCTTGCGAAATCCAGGTGTTGTCCGCACATCGCAGTCCTCATTTAGTGGCCGATTATGCCGCAAAGGCCCGTGGTCGCGGCATTAAAGTCATTATTGCGGGCGCCGGCGGCGCCGCCCATTTAGCGGGGGTTGTCGCCGCGCATGTCATCTTGCCGGTGATCGGCGTTCCGATTAATTCGAGCCCGCTTGCGGGTTTTGACGCGCTGCTCTCGACGGTGCAGATGCCCGCCGGGATTCCGGTTGCGACCGTGGCGGTGGGTAAAGCGGGCGCACGCAATGCCGGTATTTTGGCGGTTGAAATGCTAGCGATTTCCGACACAGAACTGGCGCGCAAGCTGGAAGAGTACAAGCGCAAACTCGCCGAAGGTGTTCAGAAAAAAAATCAAGCGCTTCGCGTCTAAAGGCATGCCGACACAACTCATCAAGATGGACTCGCGCGACCCGGATTTCACAAAAATCCGCAGTCTCGCGCAGGCCAGCCGTGAGGGAAAAATCATCGCGTTTCCGACCGAAACTGTGTACGGAATCGGCGGCCCCATGACTGTTGCCGGTGTTCATGAAAAGCTTGTACGCCTCAAGCGGCGCGAACCCGACAAACCTTTTTCTTATCATATCGGTGAATGGGACATGTTGGATGCGCTCGGCGTTCAGCGCACTCCCGCTTTCCGCTTCTTGGCCCGCAAATTTTTGCCGGGTCCGCTGACTTTGATTGTCTCCAATCAAAAGGGGGAGAAAATCGGTGTTCGGTTTCCAAAACACCGGATTGCATCGGCGCTAATCAATGCGACGGGCACTCCCTTCATCGCGACCAGCGCGAATTTAAGCGGGAAACCCTCTCCGCGCAAGGCTTCGGAGGTGTTGGATCAGCTGGGCGATCAGTTGGAATATGTGATCGACGGAGGCAAGACGGAATTCGGAGGCGATTCCACCGTGGTGGATATGACGGACAAGCGACCTAAAATGATCCGCCACGGCGTGCAGGCAAAAGAAATTGAACAGGCGCTGCAACAAATGGAATCGGGCAATTGGCCGCGCAAATTGGTGATGTTTGTCTGTACGGGGAATTCCTGCCGGTCACCGATGGCCGTCGGATGGCTGCGTGACGAACTGACCCGCAAAGGTTTAAGCGGTGAAATCGAAGTCACGTCTTGCGGAATTCTGGCGCGCCGCGGAAAACCCGCGACCACGGAAGCGATTTTGACTTTAAAAAACCGCGAAATTGACATCGCGGATCATCAAACGAGTCCCTGCACCCGCGAGGATGTCATCGATGCCGACCTGATCGTGGCGATGGGGAAAGAGCATTACGCTTTCATCACGGGTATGTTGCCTGCGGCGAAAAGCAAAATTAAAATTTTGGATGTGCCCGATCCGATCGGCATGGGAATGCCGATGTATGAAGAGGTTTTTGAAACCATAGTCAATAAGATAAAAGCAGAATGGGAGAATATCGTTTCATGAAAGTCTCAATCGCCTGCGATCACCGCGGCTATGACGCCAAGGAAAAAATCGTTTCATTTCTCAAGGAAAAGAATTACGATGTGCTGGATTGCGGCACTCATTCGGCCGATTCCGCCGATTATCCCGACTACATGATCTCTGCGGCGGAAAAGATTTCCGCCGGGGAATGTGAACGCGGGATCGGTATTTGCTACACGGGTATCGGCAGCACCATCGTCGCCAATAAGGTCCGGGGAGTGCGGGCCGCCCTTTGTCAGAGCGTCGAAGAGGCAAAACTCTCAAGACTTCATAACGATGCCAATATGTTGATTCTGGGAGCGGGGTTTGTTCGCCCGGAAACCATTTTAGAAATTGTAGAGGCGTGGCTCAAGACACCGTTTGAGGGAGGAAGGCATGAGCGTCGTGTTAACAAAATCAAAGACTATGAGCGCAAACCGCGCCGATGATACCGGCATGAAATTATCTTACTTAAAAAAGCAAGATCCGGAAATATACAAAGCGATCGCGGGCGAATTGCGCAGGCAGAATGAAAACATCGAACTGATCGCCAGTGAAAATTTCACATCACAGGCCGTGCTGGAGGCCGCCGGTTCTGTTCTGACCAATAAATATGCGGAAGGTTATCCCGGCAAACGCTGGTACGGAGGGTGTGAATTTGTCGATATTGCCGAAAATTTGGCGATCGAGCGCGCCAAGAAGCTCTTCGGTGCCGAACACGCGAATGTTCAGC
>JBFHCO010000094.1:0-7488 GCA_041585205.1 Candidatus Omnitrophota bacterium
GCAGCCATGCCAAAACTTCTTTTCGGTAATAAAGCGAGGTTTCAAAATGCTGTGCAATATAAGCGCGGCCCACGGCATTAGCCAAGTTTGCCGAAAGTTTTGGATCCGTCGTCGTGGCCCTGATCCGGAAAAGACGCGTTTCGCCGATTTGCTCCGCCCAAATCATGCCGCGAATCATATTCGCCACGCGATCTTCGCTTTCAATTTCAAAATAATCTTTCAGATTGAGTTCGTCGACGACCGTGCGCATGACCGAGGGGTGGCGTATCATTTCCAGCTGAGTTTTATAATATTCACGGTTGTAAGACTCACCCTCGAGCCCCCAGCCGGGATGGCCCTTGGTTTGCCACTCCCCGCGAGGTTGCTCAATCATGATTTGACTGGCTGCGGTGAAACGGTCGGGAATTTTGGCTACGTAAATTGTGGCGAGTGTGACGGTAATGATGAAAAAGGTGAGGACAATGTAAAAGTTCTTCTTAAAGAGGAAAAAATAATACTTATAGTCGATAGGCTTTTCGGCTTCTCCGAACACTGGATTCACTGCGTAATCAGCCATCTTATGTGCCTCGTCAGCTCTACTGAAAGATCTTACTTAAACGATCGAGTTACTTATATTATAACATATCTTAAAAAACTTGCAGATAGGGGGCTCCTTAAAAAAGACTCTCCATGACGTGGATAACATCCCCCGGCTCGAGTTCGATATCTTCTTCCTTCCCGTTAATAATGGCATCGGCATTAGCCTTAATGACAACATTTTCGCCTTCGACGGTTCGAACTACCCTGATTTTCTTGATATTCGCGATTTCAGAGAATCCGCCCGCAAGCGATACCGCCTCGAGCAGCGTAATCGGCTCTCCGCCGACAGTATATTCATAGTTACCCGGCTTCTTAACCTGTCCCAAAATAGCCACAGTTTGTTTGGTTTCCTGAACCATTTCAATGACAACTTCCGGATCCACGAGATAGTCCTTGCCGACCACGTCTTGGATCGCCTTTTCCGCTTGCAGCACGTCTAATCCGGCCAAATTAATTTTCCCCACTAACGGCAAAGTAATATTGCCTTCCGAACTGATGCCCATTTCACCGCCTTTCAAAAATTCATCTTCGGGATAAATCGTGATCCTGATGCGATCGCCCGGCTGTAAGACATAATCGTCTCCGGGTCGCCATGTGCTGAGAGAAGGTTCGGCGCCTTTTAAAACCTCTTCGGTGAAACCCGTCACGGGGATGATGCACAAGAAACTTATCATCAAGATAAATGCGCAATTTAAATTTTTCATGGCTTTAACCCTCCTTAAAAGATTAAATTAAAGCCGCCATTAAAGATATGAGACTGAGCCGTGTCTTCCTTCGCATTTCCCGTCCGGTAAAAGAAAGTATAACCCGCCTGCATGCGGAGCCAGCGGTTAACCAGATAGCTGAAATTAATGGACGTCGGAAATGACCAGCGTCTGCCTTCATCCTCTTCATCCTCTCCCCGGTCCAGCTTCGTTTTAATATGCGAAATACCGGTTGTCACCGTCACGGACAAGCGCTTCGTCAGCCTTGAATTCAATGAAAAATTCAGGCTGTCATTGGTGAAGTGATTGTCGGACCTTACCGTTTCATCCCCCGCCAATACCACTCTGTCAGAGGACGTATTTTGCAAAGAGCGAAAATAATTGGCCGCCAACTGCGTCTTAGCCGTCCATTGATAAATATACCCTAATCCGGTGCGATATGTATTGACCGTCTGTCCGACCTCGGATTTGGGGTTCTGCCGGTTATAGCCGATATCGAAGCTGATGGAGGACTTCCGGGTGAGCTGGCCGAAGTAGCCCGTCGACACATCATGCGAATTTGCGTCACCGCTTTCGACGCGGTCCCGCCGCGCGCCATAGCTATACCCCAAAGACACCCGGCTTTTGGGCGTAAATTGCCAAAAAAGGTCCGGACTTAAGGTTACACCCCAGCCGGAATCTTGATCAAATTCCTCTTGAGTAAAAATGCGGTACGTATGCGTAAAACCCATATTGACGGACAACTTAGGAGAAAATGCGTAATTTACGGCGGTGGTATTGTTGGTATCCCAGCGAATCCGGTCATCATCGAGCTCGATGGTTTTGGAGCTTGTACGCGAAACACGGGAGTGCACGGAATGGGTTAACTTCTTGAACATCTTGCGCCGGTAACGGAGCTGTGTATTGGCGACCCAAAAATCATTCCGGCTGAATTGAATATTCCAAATACGTCCCGCTCCGATTTCCCATCTCAAATCCGTTTTTTTGCGCGAAAGATCAAATTCGACGCTGCCTTCAGCGCTTAGAATCGTGTCGCCTGAACCCTGCCCGGGTTGATCGCGGCCGATATTGGGATCGTAGCGGGCATTGCCGTCCAAGTTAAATCGAATGCGGTCTCTTTCGGGCAAATTCAGGAGTTCTTTTTCGAGGTGCTCAAGCTCGCGTTCAATCAGCTTTCTTTCCTCCCCTGTTGCCGTTTTTAATTCCCGCCTTCTGCGTTTGATGGTTGACACCAATTCATCCGCCCTTTCCAATTGCCGTTTCTGCTCCTCTTGCGTCAGCGCCTCCTGAAATTCCTTCAAGTCGGCTTCCTTGACTTCATCCAACTTTTCGGCTTGACCCGTCACGGCCCCGACATGGCTCGGCGCGCTGAATACAAGCACAAGCAATAAGACACAAGCCTTGTATAGATAAGACGTTTCCGATTGAGGCATTATTCGATTTTCAGATAGGTTCATTCTTGCATTCCAAGGGTTTGTGGCGGAGTCACGGTTTGCGGGGGCGTTCCCATAGCAATATCATCCAAATTCCTTTTAGCGTCCACGAAAGTCGGCGTCACTTCGATCGCCTGCTCGAATCGTTTGATCGCTTCCTCGCGACGCTCCAGTTGCCAGAGTGTAAATCCCATATTGTTCAAGATCTTAGAGAGCATTGTATTACGGGTTTTCGTTTCTTTAAACTGTTTTTCTAAAAGTTCGAAATGTTCGAGCGCCGGCTCATATTGCTCCGTTCTCATATACATGACCGCCAGATTGTAATGTGCGGACACGTAATCTTTATTGATCGCATACGCCTCTTCATAAAGCTCAATCGATTCCTCGTATCGCTCTAACAACCCATGCACGTAAGCAAAAACCGCCGTCGTGTATTCATCCTGCTGATATTGATGACCCAAAGCCGCATAGTCATAAGCGGCCCGGATGTCGGATATTAGTACATGAATCGTCGACAACCCCGAATGCGTCCAGGCATCCTCGGGATTCATGACGAGATATTTTTTGAATAATTCCCAGGCCAAACTGACCTGACCGGCTTTGAGCTTCTTAAACGCCAATTCCCTTAAATTATTGCCCCGATCTTCATCAATTTGCTCCTGAAGCAGCTTCAAGTCCTGAGCCGAGGCTAATTCACCCGCCCTTAAAAGATGCGTGCTTCCCTCCACGGGATTCCCGCGGTTGAAGGTGTGTACGACCCCCTGCTCTATTTCAGACAAACCGACCCAGGCCTCCATGGCGGCCTTGCGTTCGATAATGCCCGCCCGGGCCTCTCCCGAAAGCATTTCATAGTATTCGAGCGAGGTTTCGATGTCCCGCTTTTGATAATAAATATCGGCCAATTGGGCTTCTAACCCAAGCCTCATTTCACGGGCGATCGTTTGCTCATCCAGGAGGGCGAGCATCACCTCCGCGCTGCGATCGTACTGTGACTGCAATTTATAAATCCAGCCGAGATAGAATTTGGCCTTTTGCCGGATATCATTATCGGAAGCATCCTTCAATTTCCTGAAGAGCCCCTGAGCTTCATTTAGAGAGTAAATCGATAGGTAGGTTAAACCGAGACGGAATTGCAAACTCTCCTCCAAAGGAGTGTTTTGATGGAGGGTCAGTAATTCTTCAAGACGTGCGACTTCTTTCTCGCGGCTTTTATAGGTATCGATTTTGTTCAGTAAACCTTGCGCGACCATCCCTCCCTCTTCACCCGTATAATCCCTTCTCACCTTCCTCAGCCATTCCGCCGCTTCATCCCATTTCTTTTGCTTGATCAGAACGCGCCCCAGCGAAATGATCACAAAGGCCGTGTCCGGCCGGTCCGGATAAGCCTTAATATATTTTTTATAGAGGTCTGCCGCTTTGTCAAAATCCCACACCTTCTCCATTTCCTCGGCTTGCGACAGGAGAAGAATGCTGGAAAGCTCAACCGGCTGTTCGTCCTTTTTAAAAATCAGCGCTTTGAAATAGCGAATCACTGAAAAAAAGGTTTCATAGGCGCGCCTTAAAAAGTTGTATCCGATATCCGTGGTGCGCAGCAACCGGGAACGGTCATTTGCTTTATCCTTCATGGCCTCCGTCAAATAAATCTTCCCGCGCACATGACCGGCCCGTTCCACCGCCTCATCGAGGGAGCGCGATGCCAATTCCAAAAGCACCAGGCTCTTAAAATCAACATCCGTCTGCGCGGCCTCTTCCAGGATCAGGTCTTCGACCATGGATTCATAAACCATTTGATGAGACTGAGGAATCATACCGGGATCTTTTTGTGTGACGGAGATTGCGAAGGCGAGATTCTCTAATGAATAGTCGACCAAGAAATGCGCGTAGAGAGAAAACGCGGCGCCCAAACACGCGAGGATGATACAACCTGCCACTCCCCATTTCAGCAGTTTACGCAGCATGCGCTTCTGATCCTCTTTTCGTAACTCTATGTTTTAAAATAGGTTACTTTCTGTTGCTTAAATGATAGCGCATAAGGAAAGAGCGTGTCAAATAATGATTTACGCTTAAAAAAACTCCGTCGCGGCGCCCATGGTGTATGCTTCCATTAACGGCATGATTGCAGTGCCTTAGTAAAGAAAACCATATAAAAAACCGTCAAGGTGACGATACATAAATACCGTCTGAGACCCAGAGACGATTCCCTATATGGCTAAAGTAAAAAAAGAAAAGAAGAAACACCGGCAAACCACGATTTTCGCACGGATTATGCTGCGCCTTACATTCCCGCTTCTCTTCCTGGCAGGCGTCTTTACCGCGGTTCAACTCACCAATCAGATGAATTCGATGAACCGCTCTTACGCCACGGAGAGCCGCTTTGCTTTTGACACCATCCAAAAGGCGCTGGATGCAGAACTGCAGGACGAAGCGATTTGGCGCGATCCCGCCAATTTGCGGATTAAGTTAAAAGAGCTCAGCGATTTAAGCCGCGTCGAGAGCATTCAACTGTATGACCTTTTCGAGCGCTCCGCGCTCTTCCAGGATCAGGCCTCGAAATGGGACCGGTTGGATCAATTGGCCATGGAAGCAAGCCTGCAGCATAAGCAGCAAGGCAAACCCTATTTTATTCGTGTGGATAAAGATACAAAGCGCTTAATCGCTTATGCGCCTCTTCAGGGACTCACCGAAGATCAGTTGTGGGTCGCACGCATCGTCTTCCCCCTCGCGCACATCATGGATGCCCTCAACAGCTCGCGCTGGATGCTCGGCATTATGTTTTTCCTGATTGCGCTGACCGGGGCCGCCATCGGCCGCGGTTTGGCCAAATCCATCGTCAGCCCCATTCAAAGTCTGAATGAGGCAACCAAAGAAATCGTCGAAGGGCATCTCGGCATGCATGTTCAAATTTCAACCGGCGATGAAATCGAAACGCTGGCCAACACCTTTAATCGCATGAGCGAAAGCTTGAAGGAAATGAAACAGCGGGCTGAAGATGCCAATCCTTTGACGCAGCTGCCGGGCAACCAGGGAATTTTCTATCAAATTAATAAACGTATTCAGGAGAAACAAAAATTCATTGTCTTTCACACTGACTTGGACCGCTTCAAGGTCTTTAACGATGCCTTCGGACTGGGCCGGGGTGACGATGCGATCAAGAAAACGGCTCATCTGTTGCGGGATGTCATGGCAACCGTCGGCTCTAAAGACGACTTCGTGGGTCACCAGGGCGGTGACGATTTCGTGCTGGTTGTAAAACCTTCTAAAGCCGTGGAAATCGCCGAAACCATTGTTAAACGGTTTGACTCGGAAGTCGTCAAAGCGCTTTACCGCAAGGAGGATTATGACCGGGGCTATTTCATGAAGGAAGACCGCCGCACCATGCAGGAAACGGGCGCCACAGAGGCTAAAGTGGTTAAATTTCCTTTGATTGCGATTTCGCTGGCCGGTGTTTCCAACGCCAAGAAGGACTTCGCGGACTATTTTGATTGTTTAAACCGCGCGGTGCCGATCAAGGCTAAGGTTAAAAGCGAAATTAAAAGTTCGTATTTTATTCAGGAATAAAATCATCATCGCTTAAACGCAGAGGCAACGTTCGCAGCTCTTCCCTTTAGGACATTGCAAGACTCCGAAATAACCGATCTCGCCGCACTCCTCGCCCGCATCCGGACGTTTGTTGCCGCAAAAATGCGATCCGCCGACGCAAACACAGTTTTTACACTTACCCCCCTCTGTACATTCAAGACCTGTCTCACCGCATTCTTCGCCCGAATCGGCAATGCCATTACCGCAAAGAGAGGGATCCTGGCAAATACATTTATTGCAAACCTGTCCCGGCTTACACGATAAACCCGGCTCTCCGCATTCTTCGCCGGGATCCACACGGTTGTTCATACAGCGGTCATATCTCACACACAGGCAATCGTTACACGTTGCGCCTTCGCTGCATTCCAGCCCCGGCTCGCCGCATTCTTCCCCGTCGTCGATGATATCATTGCCGCAAAAGGGCGGGAACATACACTGGCACTTATTGCAGACGAAATCCCTTCCCGCACAATTTAAACCCGGTTCTCCGCATTCTTCGCCATGATTCACCCAACCGTTGCCGCATAATTCTCCGCCAACGCAGACGCAATTGACGCATTTCTGGCCTGAAGGACATGAAAGGCCTGTTTCACCGCATTCTTCACCGGGGCCGGGGATCCCATTTCCGCAAAAACGCTTATCCATACACTGGCAATTATGGCAAAACATCTTTCCGGGACATTTAAAATCAGGCGCCTCGCATTCCTCGCCTTTGTCCAGCCGGTAATCCCCACAAAAAGGCTGCTGAACACATTGACAATTTTCGCACCGGTGATGCTCAGGACATCTCAACCCTTGCTCGCCGCACTGTTCTCCATCATCGATAATACCGTTACCGCACGAAGTCTTGGGATGACACACGCAATCAACACAGTCAAATTCACCTGTCTCAGGACATCCTAAGCGACGCTCACCGCATTCCTCTCCTTTATCCTTAACGCCATCCCCGCACAAAGAAGGAGTCGTACAAATGCACTTGTCGCAAACTTGCCCATCACGGCATTGAAGTCCGGGTTCTCCGCATTCCTCTCCGTAATCCCGGTTTCCGTCACCGCACTGCGAACCTCCGATGCAAGCGCATTTATTGCACCGGAGACCCGGCCCGCAACTTTGATTGCTTTCACAGGATTCGCCGAAGTCAATACGGCGATTCCCGCAGAGATCCAATTTCATGCAATGGCAATTATTGCATA
>JBFHCO010000095.1:0-7477 GCA_041585205.1 Candidatus Omnitrophota bacterium
GCCGGCGCCGTTCTCGTCTTATTTCTTTTTGTGATCATGTTGCAAGGCATCGGCGCTAAAGATATTCCTTTATTGCAGCGTTTTAAAGCAAGTTATCTCATTCCGTCCGGCGTGGTCGGCCTTTTTTTTATCGGATTTACAATTTACTTTTTTTCCAAAGTAAGTCTCCGCGCGGCATCGGGTGTCGAAGGAACCGTCGAGGAAATCGGTACCGTGCTCTTCCGGCAATACCTTCTGCCCTTTGAGCTGATCTCCGTTTTGCTCCTGCTTGGCGTGTTCGCGGCCATTGCCTTAGCCAAGAAAGAAGACGCATGATCCCGATTTCTCATTATCTTATTGTCAGCGGTATTTTATTTTCCATCGGACTATGGGGTCTGTTGCTTCGCAGAAACATACTGTTGATTCTTCTTTCCATTGAAATCATGCTGAATGCGGCCAATTTGAACTTGATCGCGGGGTCTTCCCTGCACGGAAATATCCACGGTCAAATCACGGCTTTTTTTGTGATGGTGATTGCCGCAGCGGAAGTTTCGATCGGACTCGCGATTGCGGTGCTTTTATTTCGAAAACAAGAATCGGTTGATACAAACGAAATCAAATGGTTGAAGGGATAAATTTTTCCTTTTTTTGGCTGACGCTATGGATACCGTTTTTAATTGCGGTATTCATTTTGTTTTTTTTGATCAAATTTCCCCGTTTGGCTAGCGCGCTTGCGACGCTGGGAATGTTTATTTCCTTCGGTTTGACCCTTCTCGCCCTGCCTCAATTTTACCGGCTTCACCATCATCATCTTCTCCCGCTTGAGTCATCGCTGACTTGGATCTCGCTGGGGAGCATTCAGATTGAATTTGGGATCTTAATTAACGGCTTAACGATTTTGATGCTGTTAATCGTCACCGGTGTCGGCAGTCTGATATTTCTCTATTCGATGACTTACATGGAAAAAGACGAAGGGTATGCGCGCTACTTTGCCTCCTTATCGCTTTTTGCCTTTTCCATGATCGGCATCGTGGTCTCTAATAATTTTATTCAGGTATTCATTTTTTGGGAATTGGTGGGGTTGAGCTCTTATCTCTTAATCGGATTTTGGTATCAGAAACCCGAGGCTAGCACCGCGGGTAAGAAGGCGTTCCTTACGACGCGTGTGGGGGATGTGGGAATGATGCTCGGCATATTGACGCTTTTTGGATTTCTGCTTCAATCCGGTTTGGGCACTTTTAATTTTCTTCAGACTGAACAGAACTTAAACGATGCCGCGATTCCGGCCGGTTGGATGACTTTGATCGCGCTCGGTATTTTTTTAGGCGTGGTCGGAAAATCGGCCCAAGTTCCCTTACATGTATGGCTGCCGGATGCCATGGAAGGTCCGACGCCGGTGAGTGCGCTGATCCACGCCGCCACGATGGTGGCCGCGGGTGTTTTTCTTTTGGCGCGGGTGGGTTTTCTTTTCATGCACAGTCCGCAAGCTTTAACCATTGTAGCCTGGACGGGTGCCGTTACCGCCTTTCTTGCGGCCACCGTTGCGTTAACACAAAATGACATCAAGAAAATCCTGGCTTATTCGACTCTAAGCCAGTTGGGCTATATGGTCATGGCCTTGGGTTTGAGAAGTTCGGAAGCGGGCATGTTCCATCTGACGACGCATGCCTTTTTCAAAGCACTTCTTTTCCTCGGAGCGGGCAGCTTGATCCACGCTATACATACACAGGACATTTGGGTGATGGGCGCCGCTTCGCGGGGTGAACGTACATTACTGCCGCTTTTCAGAAAAATGCCGATCACGAGCTTGACTTTCATCATTGCCACGTTGGCGTTGATGGGCATCCCCCCTCTGAGCGGTTATCACAGCAAAGAGGAAATCTTGACCGTGGCCCATCATGGCCCGACGCCGATTTTTTGGTTCGCTATGGTCACCGTCTTTCTCACCGCTTTCTATATGGGGCGTCTTGTCACGGTTGTTTTTTTTGGTTCTGATAAAGGCCGTTTACCGCCGGCTCTTGAACATGCGGTCTCACATTCGCCATCGATTCACGAATCCGGCTGGCGCATGACATTCCCTCTGGTGATCTTGGCGATTTTTTCCGTGATCGGAGGGTATCTCCCGATTCGCGAAATGCTGCCCGACCGCAGTCATTTCGAAATGGCGCACGGCCATGCTTTAGAACTGATTTCGCTGGCCTTTGCTTTAAGCGGTTTTTTTATCGCGTTTTTTCTGTACAGGTTCTTTCCAAGCGGCATCTCGCCAAGATTTGCCGCCGTTCGAGCGCCTCTGTTTGTATTGGAGAAAAAATATTTCTTTGACGCGATTTATGATTTCTTTATAAAAAATGTTCAGGACAATGTAGCGCGTCTTTCGGATGCGGTTGAACGCTGGGTTATCGTCCGCGGCGCCGTCAATGGAACGGCTTTTTTCACGCGCTTTTTGGGTGACCGTTTAAGAAAATTGCAAACAGGGATGGTTCAGTTTTATGCCCTCCTGTTCGCGGGCGGTTTCACGTTGATTCTGTTCATATGGATTTTAGGGGGTCGCGCATGATTTTCTCTCTTCCGTGGATCCCCCTCCTTGGCGCAATCACTATTCTATGTATTCCGAAGAATCGCATCGCCTTGTTAAAATCCGTCGTACTTGCGAGCTGCGGTCTCTCTTTTTTGATCACTCTTTCATATCTCTTCCGTTTTGAAATCGGAAATTCCGGATTCCAGTTCGTGGAGCGTCTTGTCTGGCTGCCCGCGTTGGGAATTCAGTATCAAGCGGGCCTTGACGGGATCAACATGACATTGTGTTTGCTCCATGCCTTCGTTTCACTGGCCGGAGCCTTCGTTGCTTGTAACACGGCGGTACGAACGAAAGAATATCTATTCTTTTATTTGGTGCTTGTCGGAAGCATTTACGGTGTTTTCACCATTTTGGATCTCTTTTTTCTTTATCTTTATTATGAAATGACCTTGATTCCGCTCTACCCGATGATCATCATTTGGGGCAGTAAGAATAAAGAATACGGCGCGATGAAACTGACCCTTTTTATCACGGCGGGTGCGGTGGTCGCGCTTTTTGGAATTCTTCTGTTTTATCATAATCTTGGTCTTGAGACGTTTGACCTCATTCAAATCCGCGAAGTTTTACGGCAGGCGGGCGGATTGAATCATGCATTTCAAAAATTTCTAACACCCTTCCTGCTTTTGGGATTCGGCGTGATCGCCTCGTTATGGCCGCTGCACAGCTGGTCCCCTATCGGTTACGCGGCCGCCCCAACCTCTGTCAGCATGCTGCATGCGGGTGTTTTAAAAAAGATGGGGCCCTATTTTGTGATTCGCCTTGCGGTCACTTTTCTTCCGGTGGGAACGCTCTATTGGGCGCCATGGCTGGCGGGACTCGCGGCGATCGGAATCCTCTATGCGGGGATGGCAGCTATCTGGCAGAAAGACCTTAAATTTATGGTCGGTTTCTCCAGCGTCAGCCATATGGGTTATGTCCTGCTCGGAATCGCGGCGATGAATCCGATCGCACTTTCCGGCGCCGTCTTTCTGATGTTCTCGCACGGCATTATGGCGGCCTGCACATTCGCTCTGATCGGATTTCTTTATGAGCAAACTCACGTTCGCGGCGTTGATGATTTCGGCGGGTTGGGGAAAAAAGTTCCGTTTGTCGCCACATGTTTTGTGATGGCCGCATTGGCATCGCTTGGGTTGCCCGGCTTTTCCAACTTTGTTTCAGAGCTGCTGGTTTTTATCGGCTCTTGGCCGCGCTTTCCCGGTGTTGTCGTGCTAGCTGTATTTGGTATTCTTGTGACGGCCATTTATCTCTTACGAGCAGTGCAGCAGGTTTGCTACGGGCCCGTCAATCCCCGTTGGACTGAGCTTCAAGACGCTGCTCAATTCTCTCAAAAATTACCTTTTGTCCTGCTGCTCGGCGCCCTTTTGGTATTTGGTTTCTGGCCGCATGGGCTGCTGCGTGTGATACAGCCGACAGTGGGAGCGATTCTGCCATGAACCTCAACTTGGTGATCTTATTTCCCGAGTGGATTCTCCTTGGAATTCTTTTGATCATGCTGTTCGGGGAACTATTGACGGCCAGGTACACGGTTGAAGAGAAAAAGATTGTGTCTCAAACCGCATTGGTGGGTGCTTTGCTTGTTTTCCTCTCTGTGCTCCCCTTTGCAGGGAGAATCGACGATGCCTTCGGGGGAATGTTCATCCTCGATCCCTTTGCGACTTTTTTTAAGGCTTTTTTCGCGCTTGTCGCCGTGGTGATCATCCAAATGAGCCGGGAATTCTTTTTGAAGCGTTTGGATAAGCCGGGTGAATTTTATCTCGTGATTTGGAGTTCTCTGATCGGTCTTTTCTTTCTGGTCTCAGCCAATGATCTGCTATTACTTTTTATTTCTTTGGAAATTGTCACTCTTTCATTTTATATTTTGGCTTCGTATCTGAAGCGGGATCTCATTTCGATTGAAGCGGGCTTAAAATATCTGATCTTAGGATCACTCGCGTCCGCTTTTTTCATCTTTGGTGTCAGTTTGATCTATGTGGCGGCCGGATCAACGGCCTTGCCCGCTGTGCGTGAATTTTTCGTCGAACAACCCACGAATCGCCTTTTTTTGCTCGGGGTACTTATGATTCTCTCCGGCGTGGGATTTAAAGTAGCCTCCGTGCCCTTTCAGTTCTGGGTACCTGATGTTTATGAAGGCGCCCCCACTCCGGTGGTGGCTTATCTTTCGGTCGGATCGAAAGCAGCCGGATTTGCCATTTTCATGCGTCTGCTTTTCACGGTCTTTATTCCTTTTGATTCGGAGCGCATGATTTTATTTGCGGCTTTGGCGGCCATGACTTTGCTTTACGGCAATCTGGGAGCGCTCGTTCAAACAAACATCAAACGTTTGTTCGGATATTCCAGCATCGGCCATGCAGGATACCTGTTAATTGCCATTGCGGTCGGACAAACGGTGGGAAATTCAGCTCTGCTTTACTATTTGATTGCATATGCGGTGACAACGCTGGCTGTATTTTTAGTCATCACGATCGCGAGCACGAAGCTCGAAAGTGATCAAATCGAAGCCTACAGCGGCCTAGCCAAACGCTCTCCTTTTCTGGCGGGCACGATGTTTCTGGCGCTGTTATCTTCCGCCGGAGTGCCTCCCTTAGCCGGTTTCTTCGGCAAGTTTCTGGTCTTATTGGCGGCCGTACGCGGAAACTTGGGCTGGCTCGCCTTGCTGGGTGCGATCGGTGTCGTTATCGCCCTTTACTATTATTTAAGCATCATCAAGGTCATGTACATGGAAGAGGCCGCAAGTGACGAACCGATCGCCATATCCCCTTCTTCGGTCATCCTTTTGGGGCTGTTGATTGCCGGCATTCTTCTTGTCGGCATCTGGCAAACCCCTTTCTATAACTTCGCTCAAACCGCCGCTCACTATCTTTCTTAAAAAGAACTTTTACCTTCTCTGCTGCGTTTGACACTCTCTACGAGATGATCCGCTTCACGGGTGGGTTTGGGAATGCGGTAGCCGTCGATGCAATGCAGAATAATTTGAACAGCGGATTTAAGCTGGATCTTATGGCCGGGTGATACAAAAACCGGGCGGACGCCGGTTCGAGTTCTGAGAACAAGGCCGATTTTTTTTCCTTTGTAAATCAAGGGCTGATATGAACCCGCCCGCTTGGCCGGTTCCCGATAAGTGCCGCATAACCTTGATTTAGCGCATCCGATTGTCGGTTTATTTAACAGCAGCCCCATGTGTGTCGCGATGCCCATCCCGCGCGGATGGGCGATCCCTTGGCCATCAAATATATAAAGATCCGGGATTGTTTTTAATTTCTTGATGACTTTGACTAAAGTCGGTGCCTCACGAAACGCGAGTAAACCCGGAATGTAGGGAAAAATGCTTCGTGTCTTTACGACTGCCCTCTCCACTTCAAAAAGGTCCGGCCACCGATAGATGATGACACCTGCAATGGCGTTCTTCCCATCTTTTGAAAAGGCTAAGTCACATCCCGCAATATAATTTAATTTATTTAATCGCGAGTGCAACTGCACTTTTTTACGAAGACGATCTTGAATCCGAATCGCTTGGCGATAGGAGACATTCCAACGATGCCGATGATATATTTTTACGGGCATACTTCCTAAAAGACGGGATTTTATTTTAAAACACGGCGGGCGTAATTCGGATCCGGATTCAGCAGTTCCTGCATATCCAGCATCATGCCCTGCCGGCTGTAAGCGGCGATATCCAGAATTTGAGTATCCATACGGATCGCATCTTCGGGGCAGGCCTCCACGCAAAATCCGCAATAAACACATTTTCCTAGGTCAATGTCAAAGCTGGCGGGTCGCTTTTCAATGTTAGGATCCGGGTGCTCTTCGGCCACGATGTAAATACAGCGGGCAGGACAAACGGTTTCACACATCATGCAAGCCACACAGCGCGGTGAACCGTCGTGACGTTTCGTCAGGCGGTGACGCGTTCTTGAGCGGTACGCCAAATTTCTTTTTTCTTCCGGATAGAGAATCGTGACAGCAGCGCGGATGGCTTTAAATAAACCGAGCCGGTGCATCGTATGAAAAAAAATATTTTTCCAGAAATGCCGGCTTGTGATCCAAACGCCGCGTATAATTTCCGGGACATAGATTTTCTGCCAGAAGGTTAATTTGGGTCTTTTGATGATTTTTGTTCGGATGGTCATTTTAATTGTTTCAATGCATTTTTGTAATGCGTTCCTCTCCAATAAATCTTGGAGCATTTCGGACATCGCCAAAAGGTACGTTGATGTTTATAGGTCTGGGCGGGTACTTTCCCTCGGACGGCCGATTTGGCTGTCTTCCGAACCCGTATATTACATGTTAAACAAAGCGAAAACAACCGGCCTATCCTGACTTTTAGGGGGACAGTCCTGATAATTTTGCGCAGTTGAATAATATAATTTTCACTTTGAATCCACAGGCCCGAACCAGCCGGTATACGGCCTGCCAACTCACGGTCCCGTGTTAATAAGATCCGTTTCTCACGGACGGCCCTGCGCAATACGGCATCATCCGAAACCTGAGTCAGATGAAGGGTGTCACAGCCGAGAATTCTGAGCCACTTGGCTAGACGTCCCAACATATCATCGGCAAGAAATTTCATCCGACTTTCTCGCAGAGAGCTACTTCAGAGAACTACGCAACATCCAAGCCGTCTTTTCGTGATACTCCATCCTCTCCGTGAGTAAATCCACGGTCGGAAAATCCTTGGCTTGTTCGGCGGCGGACATCGCGGACGCTGCCCAATGCACGATCGCCTCATGATCTTTCAGCAGAGAACGGATCATATCATTGGCGTCCAGCACCCCTTTTTCCTCCTTTAGCGAAGCCAGCTCTGAAAAAGTCGAAAATGAGCCCGGTGCCGTGAAACCCAAGCTTCGGATTCTCTCGGCGATCCCATCCACGGCTTCAGCCAATTCCTTGTATTGCTTTTCGAACATGCCGTGCAGCATATGA
>JBFHCO010000096.1:0-7456 GCA_041585205.1 Candidatus Omnitrophota bacterium
ACTTCGGTTTCAAAAAATCCCGATTCCGAATGCACCTCCACCGGAAAATCATTGATCATGACTTCATGACCCGGCTTGGTATGTCCCGAGATACGGATCGTGGGTTTTGCGACAAGCGGGATGGATTGCTTACCGTCATGGAAAATGTTGAAATCCCCCACGGTCGGAATCTCGATTTCCATTTTCTCCTTACCGAGGGAATCATTCTTGGATAGCACACGGAAAAAATGAAGGGGCGTCCAGTCCTGCTGGCCTTTTTGATCTTCGACTTTGAACTGATACGAGTAAATTCCGGGGGCGATAATCCTTCCGTCTTCCATTTGCCCGCTCCAAATCACTTCGGCCGGCGGTTTGCCGACACCAAAACCGATCCAGACTTCACGGCCGAGTTCATCGCGGATTTCCAAATACCATTTTTTAACGTAATCCGCATAATTGATTCTGAACTGAAAAACCGGCTCCTTTTCCAATACGCCGATGCCGACTTTTAAAAGATCCGGGTCCATGATGACATCCAAAGTCGGGCGGGAGGTATCCAAACCTTGTGTAATCATAACTTTCAAATTTTCCTGATATTCCTTCGGAATGGACGAGGGCGGCAGAAGCACGGCGAAATTAGCTTTATTTAAAATACCGGGGGTTGTTTTGACAAGGTAAGATTCTTCAGTGATGAACTTGGTTCCGTTGGGAAGCGTATGCCCGTCAATTTTGACGATGTGACGGCCGGGCTTGACGGCCGGAATATGGTAGCGGCCATGCTCATCGGTAATGACGGTAATCCCCTCCTCAGTCACAAGCCGGACTCGCGGGATACCCTCTTCTCCATCTTGCTGCACGCCGTCTTGGTTTAAATCATGAAATACCTTACCGATAATGGTGCCCTGATCGAAAACAGGATCTGATTCCACATTAATCCGGACATGAATCACTTCCGAAACCGGCCCTCCGGGCGTCCTGGCAAAAATCGTAATATCATAGCTCTTACCGATCTGCACGGCGGAAGTCAATATCGCGCCGAATGTAAATAAACTTTCCTGGCCTCTGCTCAGATCGCCAAGCTGTAAAATTACCGAACCTTCGCGCTGCACCACGCGCGTTCCGTCCAAAGAAGCTTCCTCGGTGTCCACATTGATACCTTCCTGCGGATCCACGAACAATTCGACCTGACGCAAAGTATCGGCACTGATATTTTCCACGCGCAAAGCGACTAAAATGATATCTCCCGGACTGGCCGAATGACGCACGGCTTGCGCCTGAAGATCGATCGGGAAATGCGTGACTGTGCCGTGAATATCATCATAGTCCACGGAACTGCCGCCGGTTGCATTGGAAGGTTGTATTCTCAAAACAAAACTGACAAAGGTGGTTCCGGCGGGCGCTGTGCCGCTGATGGAAATACGGCTGAAAGAAGTCGACGTCGCTGTCACCGAACCGTTAACAGCCGAAATCAAGCCGCCCGCGTTGCGAAATTCAATCCGGATTTGTCCGGCATCGCCCGGATCTAAAGTATTAGCGCGCACAAGCGCATTAAAAGCGACAATCGCTCCGGGAGTTACGGGATTTTTGGTTTGAAATGTGAAGACGCCCACGAAACCACCGGCCACGGTCGTGGATTCATCCAGTCTGAGGAAGGCGGCGCCTTCAGGCGCCCCGCCGATCACGCGTACAATGCCGCGATTCGGCGTATTATCCCAATTATTGGATACTCCGCTGCCCAACGGATTTTCAAATCCGGCATTACCGAGCATGTTCTCAACCGCGGCGTCCGCATGTTGAAAACCGAAGCAAGCCAGCATCATCCCCAGGCTGATGATTTTAAAAATACGGGTCATAATAATGAATTAAAACCTTCTCGAAGATATGTTCACGCCAAACCGCAAATCCCAGCGCACGGCATGCGGAACTTCTTCTCCGCTGACTCTGGCATGCTGAGCCTTACCGACACCGACAAATTCAGCAAATATTTTAGTTTTAGAGAACCATTCATTTTCTTTATAGCGGTAATTGCGGAATGGCATCCAACGCACGCCCGTCGCCACAAAGTAACGATTTTGGAATGGAAATGAAAATTGCGTGTTGTTCACATGTTCAAAACGCATGTAAGGCATCAAAACCAGTTCGTTGTTGATCGGATTAGGGGGAAGCGGAATGCCCGGTAAACGAACACCCAACGTGATGGACGAATTGAAAATCCAGGCGTCAAAATCATCTTCCGGCCCGAAATTGGTCATATCAAACGCGTAGAGACCGAAATATTCGCCCCAAACATATTCACGGACATAATCGGCAAAACTCTCCGGTTCGGGCTCTGTAAGTTCCGGAAGTTCCACACCCCATTCGTAAAAGATGTCGACGCCGGCCAAGAGATTGTGGTTATCGCTTGCGTCGATTTCGTCTTTGAGATTCTTACGGTCAAAATAAGCCACGAAAAAGCGGTAATTGCGAATCCACGCCAGAAACGGTATCCCGCCCCACGGACGGTAATTTTGCAGGAAGGTATTGCGTTCAAACGGACGCCATTCCAAACCGGCTCCCAATATTAAAGTATCCGCAAAATCGACGCCGTCCGATTGCATCGCAAGCGTGGCCTGAACATAAGGATCAATGGTGCTCAAGGGGGCGCGGATGCCCTTAAAAACTAAACGGTTGGTCCAAAAACCGACTTGGTCGCGAAATCCCAAAGAAGCGAGATTCGTGCGACGCCAGGAGGTTTCGCCGAAAGACTGCCAAATAATCGGCTCGCCGGCCGGCATGCCGTGAAACGGTCCCCATAACTTTTCGCCGATATCCAATTGATCCATCCATTTGAGCACCAGTTCTTCTTCTTTTTGAAATTGCGCCTTGGAAATTTCTTTGGCGGCTTCCTTTTCGGGCACGGCATAATAGGCGCGCACCTGCTGCACCATTTCATCGAAGTTTCCGCCTTGAGCCTCCACCAAAGCTTTCACTTTAACGATCTCGGCCTGCGCTAACTCCGCAGAATCAAATGATTTATTGCCGACCCAAAATTGGGCTTTCTCTTGCCCTTCCCCGGCCGGGATGCTCAACCGGCGCACATCTACGCTGCCGATTTGCGTCGTTTGAACGGCGCCATCCAGCCATTTTTTGACATCGCTCTCGGTTGACAGTCCGGTGATATATTGCGATTGCATCACTCCCTGACTGAAACCGGTGACGATGGAATAATTCGTGCGGCGTTTGCGGTTGGGTGTTTTGGCAAAAATAAACCCGTCGACTTCAATCGTGTCGTACTGGAGACGTTGATCCGAAGTCATGTAAAAATTTTCGAAAACCAGATTGGGACCGGCCGGTTTTTCCGGCCGCGCCGCCGCGACTCGGGGTCTCGCGGCCACGGGCGCTCCTGCCACTGTTGGTTGAACGACGGCCGGTTCAGCGCTTGGCTGTACGCCGGGCACGCTGGGCTGCACGCGTCTTGCGGGACGCGGAGCGGTGTAACCCTCCGGCGCCACAACGATAACTTCCGGCTCTCCCGTTTCGGCAAATTCGGACTCAGCCGGATCTTCCATAGCAAGTTTTTCTGTTTGTGCCCGGGGTATTTCGAGGCGGCGTTTGGGAACTTGGCCTTTTAAAACGAGCATTTGCTCGCCGGTTTCTTCATCTGTCTCAAGATCCCATGCCATAGACGAAGCGTCTTGCGAAGAAGCGTCTTGCGCTAAAGCAAAAGGTGTGTGAATCAGGGTGATTACGAGAACAAGGTAGAGGAAGCTTCGTGTGGAGGTTCTTTTAGAAACCATACACCATAGTTTGTTAAACGCAGGGGCAAGAAAACACATGATTTCTATTGTCTGTTTTCAGTTCGATGGCTCGATGAATGTTTTAGATCAGACGCGAATCGGCCCTGTGATAGGACTTTGAGGGCCTTCATTTTACGGTACTCATGCAATACCAAGGACTTGCTGCATATCATATAGGCCGGCTTTGCGCTTTGCAACAAATTTTGCCGCACGCAGCGCGCCTTGAGCGAAAGCTTCACGGGAAGTGGCGCGATGCACCAGTTCCAACCGCTCTCCATCCCCCAAAAAAGAAACCGTATGATCGCCCACCACGTCGCCCCCGCGCAGGGCAAAAACTCCGATTTTCCCGGAAGGTCTCTTCCCCGTTTCTCCTTCGCGGCCGTAAATCGCATCGCGCTCCGGATTGCGCCCCCGCGCGCGCGCCAGAATCTCCAGAAGCTTTACCGCCGTTCCGCTCGGTGAGTCTTTTTTGCCGCGATGATGAATTTCCGAAATCTCGATATCGTAACTTTCATCGAGGGCCTTACCTACCATATCGGCTAATCTGAATAAGACATTGACCCCAATGCTCATGTTCGGTGCCTGCACAATCGCGATTTTGTTCGATGCGGAACGAACCGCCTTCTGCGCTGCTTTGCTTAATCCCGTTGTTCCCAGAACATAAGTGGTTTTGGCTTTGACGGCCGCTTTGATAAGATCCTCTGTGGCGGATGCATGGCTGAAATCAATGACGACATTTGCGTGCTTGAAAACGGATGCCGCATCTGCGGAAATCCGGATGCCGGTCGGTTCGCTTCCGGTCAAATCCCCGATATCGGTACCCAGAAGATTGCTTTGCGCGCTTTCAACCGCGCCCGCAATCTGAAATTGTTTATCCGCCGAGGCAAGCTTTAAGATGGTCGCGCCCATCCGTCCGCCCGCGCCCGTAACTGCTAAGCGAATCATCGGATCACTCCTATTTTCTGCATCGCATTTTTTAACTTTTTCACGTTTTCTGCCTTCATCGGGCAAAGCGGCATTCGCAAATCCGGTTTGATTTTTCTCATGAGGCCCAACGCTGTTTTCACGGGAATGGGATTCGTTTCCACAAAAAGCATTTTGGAGAGAGGGTAAATTTCGCGATGAATTTGTTTCGCTTCCTCGAAATTTCCTTCCAAAGCCCGATGCACCATATCGCGCACAAGATGCGGCACGACATTGGCCGTCACGGAAATCACGCCGCGCGCGCCGATCGCCATCATCGGCAGGGTCAAAGGATCATCCCCCGAAAGCACGGAAATGTCGCACAATTCGAGTATTTGATCGACTTGATCCAAACTGCCGCTTGCCTCCTTGATCGCGACAATGTTATCAAACTCAGCCAGACGGGCGACGGTTTCAGGCGCCATTGAGACGCCGGTGCGGCCCGGTACGTTATAGAGAATGAAAGGAATATCCACTTTTTTGGCTAAAGTCTCATAATGGCAATAAAGTCCCGCTTGTGTTGGTTTATTGTAATAAGGAGTCACCACCAAGACGCCGTCCGCCTTAATCTTTTTCGCGTAACGGATCAGCTCCAACGCTTCTACCGTATTGTTGGAACCGGCCCCGCAAACGACGGGGACCTGGCCGCTCACATAATCAACCACGTAAGACATCACCTGCTTATGTTCGGCATGCGACATCGTGGCCGACTCCCCCGTTGTCCCGCAGGGAATAATGATGTCAGTCCTCTTGGCGAGCTGAAAATCCAAAAGACCTTTCAAGGCCTTTTTGTCAATTCGCCCGTTCCGAAAAGGGGTGACAAGCGCCACCATGGAACCTTCAAATATTTTCTGAGCCATCTTAACCTTTCCCGTTCAAAAGTTTGCCTTCATAAACAAACTGCGCCGGGCCTTCGAGCGTCACTCCGGAAACGGTCCGGCCCTTCAACGTAAAACCGATACTCAAAATTTCGCCCCCGCTTGTTTTCACGCGCACCGGCGCCTGAGCATAACCTTTAAGGGCGCTGACGATCGCAGACCCGGATGATCCCGTGCCGCAGGCCAAGGTTTCATTTTCGACTCCGCGTTCATAAGTGCGCACATGAATTTCCTGCTTGCTTTTCACTTCCACGAAATTCACGTTTGTGCCGCGCGGCTTAAAATCCCTATGTTCGCGGATGGCTCGCCCCAGACCGGCCACATCAATCTTGGAAAGACCTTCGACAAAAATAACAACATGCGGAACGCCGGTATTGATAAAGGCATAATGCAGACGCCGTCCGTTGACTTCAAGTTCTTGATCCAAATGCAGTTCCGAGGGCGGTGCAAGTTGGACCCGCACGCCATGCGACAGGACTTCCGCCTGAATCAAGGACGCCGTGGCCTCGAATTGAAATCGCGGCGGCAGCTTCAGTACCTTCTTGGCGTAAAGCGCAATACAGCGGTACCCATTGCCGCAGGCCTCAGCTTCAGACCCGTCTGAATTCAATATGCGCATCTTAAACACCGCCTTTTTGGATGCCTCAAGCAGCAATACTCCGTCGGCGCCAACGCCCGTATGCGCAGCGCACGCTTCCCTTGCAAACCGAATCGGATCTTTCACCAACCCAGTGCGGTTATCAATCACAATAAAATCGTTGCCCGAAGCAACCATCTTAAAAAAGGGTATTTGCGCCATAAGAGGCGCACATTGTATCACAGGTCGATTAGACTCGCCATGACTAAGTTAACCGCTTACCAAATAAGAAGTTGTATCAGAGGGCGTGAATCAAAAGCACATCCGTGAAGAGGATAAAACAGGAGATAAAAAAATTATGCAAGATTCTTGGCTATTTTGCCGTAAGATATGGAGCAGCACACCTGGCAAAACGATCAAGCGGTTCAAAAACCGCGTGAATTTACTCTAAACCACGAATCTCCGTCGAGGGAGAGAAATCGAATTTTGCCATGGGTATGCATCTGAAGGATCAAAACCTCGCGAGTGGCGGACAAAACTTACTTCCGATAAAGCATGATTTCAGACAATATCCCATTTTTATCAACAAGCTTAATGGCTTAAAACCTGGTAAATGTTCCAGGACATTTAAATCTTCATACTATCTAATGCTATATAATGCTATACATTGAACTTAATATATATTTACGTGATAATATGTTTTTATAATACTTTTATAACTCCTTGACAACTCAATTTCCGTATGTTACAGTTTCTTTCAAGTTAAAGTAAGTAACTCGCTCTTTGCAACGTTTCAACGATGTGCCTCCACAGGTGACAGTGTCCAGTCGGTGCTTGCACCGCGCGCTAGTAAGCCAGGGACTAGTGTTAAGGCCTGTCACCTTTTTTTTCCCCACTTCTTTTAGTCCTGAAAATAACCGGGTTGATTCCTAAGCTAATCCTTATTGAAGAGCCGCCTCCGACTGACCTCGCTTCATTTCAAAGCGCCATTTCCAAGCGGCATAAATGGCCGGATAAACCAGCAATTCCATGATAAAGGATGTAAAAATACCGCCCACCATCGGTGCCGCAATACGCTTCATGACATCCGCGCCTGCTTCATGCGTCCCGGCCCACATAATCGGCAGCAAACCAATGAAGGTGGTTCCGACCGTCATCAATTTCGGCCGAATGCGTTTGACCGCCCCGTGCACAATCGCCTCTTCCAAATCTTTGTAGGAATTCAATTTCCCCTTTTTTTTGGCATCGTCATACGCAAGATCGAGATAAAGCAGCATGATCAC
>JBFHCO010000097.1:0-7394 GCA_041585205.1 Candidatus Omnitrophota bacterium
CGTCGTCATAATCCTCCTTTTGCCCTTCCCACGCTCTTTGTTTGGCAGTCAGCGCATCCAGTCTCGCCAACTGCTCCTGGCGCTGCTGCAATGACGCAAGCTCCGTCAATCGGGTTCTCTCACCGGCTTCTAACGCATTAACGGTCCGGGCATCCTCGGCGCTGAGTGTTTGGCCGGCAAGTTGACGTCTTAATATCTGAATCAGGTCTTTTTCGCTTTGAGTCAAGGCTGCAAGGGATGCCTTCTCCTCTTCGGTCAGGCGGTCGAGGTCAAGTTCATTCAGTTGATTCAGCTCCGTCAACTCCGCCTGCGTTAAGGAGGCATTTGTAAAGTGCAAGAGCGTCTCCGCATCCGTGGTGGTTGCCTTTTCGGCCACTATCAAACGGTTCTCTTCTGAGACAAAATCAAGCTCCCGCATATCATTCCACAGGTCGCGCGCATCCTGCATAATGCGCTGCGCACGCATTTGAAGTACGCGTATCGCTTCTTCGGAAGCGTCCGCGCCTTTGCGGGGAGCCTCCAAGTTGTCATTCTTACCGGCTTGATTCTGATAGCTTCTCAATTTTTCAGCAAAATAGGAAAGCTCCTGATCCGCCAAGGCGAGCTCGGCTCGCGCCTGATCCAAGCGCTTATTGGCCGCCAATACGTCTTCCGGTTTCACGGCCGCTTCCAGGCCTTTTTCGGCGGCTTCCACACCTGCCTTGGCATTCAGTACGCGATTTTGAGCATTAAGTAAGACCACTCGGTAAAAACCCTCAGCGCCGCCTTCCAACGCTTCCATTAAGGAAGAATGCGTCGCTTCCTGACCCTCGGGATCATTGCGTTTATCCATCCAATCCCAGAAAGCATTTGCCTCCGCACCCTTCGCTTCATCAATTTTAGCCTTAATATCTTTGCCGACCGGGATCACTGACACAGGCGCCACGCTGAATTCTCCGAGCTTCCGCGGCCCTTTGGCGGTTTCCTCTTCGGTTAAATTCTCCCCGCGCCCCAGTTTATCCAACACGGCTTTCTGAACACCGGCGTCGTCCTTATAATAGACATACATATTATTTCTTAACGCCTCAGCCTCTGCCTTATCCTTGATCTTGGCATGATCTCCCAAATAATTGAATTGGCGGAGCCTCGCTTCTTCGGATTGCGCATCCCCTTCATGCCAAGTAGCCGCACCGGTCATGGTATTGATTTGCCAATGCCCGACCACATTGCCGTTTGTATCGTATTTTCTCACGACAGCGATAAGTTGACCGTCGGCCATACCGACAAACTGACCGTTTTCATCTTTTAAGAATTCCCTTGCAAAGCCGCCTTCTTTCGTTAACTCCCTCCCTTGCGCATCTTTAGCGGTTAGAGATCCGAATCGATAGGCATAATGAGCAAATTGGTCTTTACCGGCTGCGATGCCGCGGGGACGGCCGAATAATTGGTCCACCGTCTCAATATCAATACGTTCACCGACCATCAGCGCGGCTTGAGTGTCATTACCCCACATCATGCTGAAACCGACCGCGCGCTGTGTATAAACAGCAGCGCGACCGCCTCGAAGCTGGCCTTTGTAACCGGAAATCAGACGGCTATTTTTGAATTGTTTATAAATTTCGGTTTCGCTGCCGTCCTCTTTCGTGGCCTGAATGGTTCGGGGAGGCTCGCTCCATTCGCCCGTTTTTTCATCGAGGACATATTCCTGGAAAGCGCCGTTTTCGTCTACGTAGATTACTTCAAAACCGGCTTGCTTCGCCTGTTCCTTGAACCGTTCAATCGCGGTTTTGGCATGTTCACTTGTTGCCGAATTAAATACCGCTAAATTTTGACCCGGCTGCACCCCCGCAAAGGCTTGGTCAATGCCCTGTATCGCATCCGCTGCCGTTTTAACCTGATCATCACTCATGCGGCCTTCGGCGTTCGGGTTTTTATCCCCCCGATAACGCATGGCCGCCTGTTCATCCTGCGTCCTGACATTAAAAACCGTTTTAAAGGCTCTCAAATATCTTTGAACCGTGGCCGAAGTAAAGACTGTATTGCCGCCCAAACGCTGGATTAAATCAACCACGATGCTTAATTGCGTCTGCAGACCCACGCCTGAGACCTCTACGTTGCGCTCACCGTTCGCCTCCGCGCCCACAAGCGGTTTGAAAATCATTTCGAGTGCGACCGAATAGGACGCCGAATGGAAAGTCATTTGCGGCTCGGCTTCATTACCGGAATAGGGAGATACCTTATAAATCGTACGTTTTGAACCGTCATCCTCGGTTTTCTCATATTGCACAACGCCCACTCCGCCGTCATGCTCCAAACTTTGATTGAGCGCCATGGCCCATTGATTTAAAGCGTCGCGAATATCGATCACATCCATTTTGCTCGGGCTGAGCCCCTGCGCTTCATTCATGGCGCGCCAATCACCCTGCTTATTGGCATCCAAATACCCCTGCTGCGCGGCAACATAATTCAAGAAGGCATCTTTGAACCGGGTCTGTTTGCCATCCGGCCCGACATGCTCCACGAGGTCTTTCATCTTGGCATTGATTTTCAGAGCAATCTCCTTCGCCTTCGCTGCCCGCTCGTTTAATTTGTCCAACTCTGATTTAATCTGACCTAAACGGCCATCGATCGCAGTGAGAGCAGCGCGATGCTGGAAGATAGCGATATCTGCGTCTTCTCGGTTCACCGTTCCGCGGCGTTTGCTCTCCTCCCAGCTTCGGATATTTTCTTGATACTGCGCTTTGCGCTTTTCAAGCAGGGTTTTTTCTTCGGTTAACTCATGATGGCGCATGACTTCGTTTATTTTCTTTCGATCTTTGAGCATCAATTCTTCATATCTGGCCCATGCTTCACTGACCGGCACTTTCACCCCTTCAATTTCTATCGATTCGCCGATAGAATCCAAGTAATTGAGTAAATACCGTTGCATCATTCTGCCGATACGGATTTCGGCCTCTTCGGCTCCGCGTGTCCCGCCCCCTTCGCGGAAATGCTTGTTGAAAAGCAGCTGCGATTCATCAAAGAAGACGTTCGAACGCCCAAAAAGTTCTTCCAATGCCTTTCTGACAGTCGCATTCTCAATCGTATCCAGGGTAAAGAAGCCCAAGCTATGGAATGTAATGTCGATCAGCTTGGCGCGCCGTAAGCGGTCAATCAGATCCATGGCCTTGCCCACATTCCCTTCTCGATCTGCTGCCTGCAACTCACGCAAGTGATCTGATTTGAAGTCTTCGAATTCTTCACCCTCTTTGATAATGCCGTATTGACGGAATATTTTCTCGGTATCCTCTTTTCGGCTGTCATCCAGAAGCGTGTCGCTCGGAAAAGCCCGTACAAAGTGGCGGTAATACCCGCTTTGCATTTCATCGCGAATCCTCATCTCAATCTCCTGAGTAACGCGAGCTTCGATCTCCGTGGCGTATTGTTCTGCGATTTCACGATCCGATGTCGTTTGCGGGTTAATATTGTTATCTTTCCGGATCCGGTAAATCATCATTTTGCGAATATTGTCACGTTCGGCTTCGACATTCCGGCGAATGTCTTGCTCCCATTGTGACATGACTCCTTGGCTCACCGCGCCCTTAATGGAATCATGCCCGAATAAAACATGTGACATGGTAATGACAACGGGAATCACCAAAGCTGATTTTCCGAAGCCCGTCGGAGCAAATATGTTTTGATTGGTCGCAATCACGAATTCGAGAATTTTCTCAAGCTGATTGATACCTTCAACCTTCCCCGCCGTAAATCCTCCGACCCTGTCGGGATAGATGTCTTGTTTACGTGCAATATCTTCAAAATCACGCAAAACCTGATTCATTTTGCTGGCCATCTGCAATTCCCTGTCAATCATGTCACGATGGCCTTCGCCTTCAGCTAAACCCGGCAGTCCGTCCTGACGTACTAATACCAACTTATTGCCGGCGCTGTCCCATGCGAGCTTCGTTCCCGCCGGAACCACATACAGCCGGTTTTCAAAATTCTTAACGTGTTTATCGATCTCCTCTTGTGATTTGCCCTGCGCTTGAAGGATTGGTGTCAGCATTTCTCTCAGGGCTTCTTCGGATAAACTCGCCACATTACGGTTGAACAGCCACCCTTGGATAATGCTTAAAACAGAATTCTTATAGGCTTGAATTTCTTTGGGGATGCGGAATGGATTTGCCGCCCGGTTAAAGAGCCTGTTAGCGACATTGGCCAGGAATCGGACGACGCGGTTTCTTTGAAGCTGCGCTTGCTTGATGCGCTGCTTATACTCCTGGATGAGCCCGGCTGTATGGGGTGGCGCGCGGGCAGGGTCATTGAATTCATCGCGGTCCGCCAAGGCATCCTTGAGATTCGCGGTTAGTTCAATCACCTGCATCTGAAGCGCCTGCTCCTGAGCCCGTAGCTTTGCAAGCAGATCCTGTTTTTGCTGGCTGTCGGGCATTTGTTCTGCTTTCGCAATTTGTTCACGTATATCCGTCAAATCGCCTTGCGCTTTGGCCAGCATTTGATTTTGGAGCGCAATATAAGCATCAATTTGCTTATTTAGCTCACCGATTTGCTGTGCATGAAGAATCTGATCCAGGTTCAGATTTCTCGGATCGCCGAAGTCGGTAAGTGGTTCGGCGACCCCTTCCGGCATTCCCAATCCAAACCTGCGAGCAAGTGCAAATGCGGCACGCATCGGCCCCGCGGCATCCCCGAAATGAACCGCACAGGCACTGCAACCCCGATTAATGAGAAAATCAGACAGCTCAGCAACCCGGCGGCCAAAGACATTGGCATTCGTTAATTCGCCTTTCTTCGCCAAATCGGCCAGCTTTTCTATGAGCATTTTGGCATATTGAATGCGCTGTTCGACGGTCAGTTGCGTCAGCCATTCACCCTGCGCTTCATTCTCACCCAGCATCCGCCGATGAAGTTCCGCAACGTCCTCTTCCGATAATTCAAAAAGGGCTAACTCATCCAAACGGGCTTCTATATTTACCTCAGCGCGTTTTTGATTTAATGCATTTTGCAGGGCATCTATCCGCTTCTGTTCATTCGTCTGTAAGGTGGCATCATCGCTCATCAGTGCTTCGGCGCGGTTTAGGATTCTTTCTGCGGCGCTAAACTGACCCTGATCAATCAATGCTTGCGCTCGGGCCAACAGTCTATTCAGTTTTTCAATTCGGTCGGCTTCCTGTGCTGCGGCCTCCTCCGACTCCCGCACACGCGCAAGTTCCGCTTCACGCTCCTCTTGGGCCCTAGCCTCAGCCTCTAACTGATCTTGCACAATCCGCTCACGCAAAGCATCCATTTGAGCTTTTAAATCACTCAGAGCGTCCGTTTGAATACCTGATTGCGCAGCGCGTCCCATCTCAGTATTGGCATCTGAGATTGCTTCAAGCGCTTGCTGCGTATCTCCGATCGCTAAATAGGACTCCGCTTTTTCAATGTTCTCTTGGACACGTGACCGGTATTGCTGCGTCAACGCGTCAAGCCGCGCTTGAGCTTGCGCTCTTTCCACTTCCGGGATGCTTTCATCGGCGCGTTGCCGGGCTTGGAGCCTGATGCCGCCCAATACATTAGCCGCGAATCCGGAGAGACGTCCTTCCGCTTCCGCTAACTGCGCCTCTTTCTGTTCATAAGCTTCATTCGCTTTCGTGTATTCACTTTGTATCGATTCCAGTCTTTCCCTCTTCTCCGCAAATAGTCTCTCTTTGGGAGCCCTTTCTCTCATCAGCGCATCATGCCGGTCAGTGGCTTCCTTCCGCTTTCTCGTGATGGATAGCAATGACTCCGTATGTTCCGGTGTTGCGCGTTGGAATATTTGTCGAGCAAAACCGAATGATTCAAGAATATCCATGAGCCGATTTGCCTTATCACGGTGAAGGCCCCTGACAACTTCTCTCGCTGACTCAACATCCGAAGCGCTTTCTACAATAATCCCCTGGGGACCATCGTGAAGTTTAGGCAACCCTACTTCCTCATACAATTCATTCACTAATTTGGATATTTCCAACAAACCTGCTTTGTCGGTATGAAAGATTAATTCTAATGCCCGGTATTTCTTTTTGGAGCTTTCAATTTCCGAACCAAACACATTCGCGCTCAAGTCGGCATAAGTTGTGGCGGATGCGACGTTTTCTCTTAAAGACCGCAGTGCGGTTAAATGAGACTTGGCCAGTTCCGTTATCTCGGCACTCTCTAATTCCGCAATCGCTTCGTCTAATTTTTTGAGCCACGCCTCCTTAACCGATGCGGAGATAGCTTGACTCCATTGATTGAAAAGTCTGAGCACTCTCCTCAATTCTTCCTCCTCCCGGGAGGCTGTTAGGTACTCATTGGCTTGCGCAATCTCATCGAGCAACTCTTGCGCTTTTGAATCAATTTCATCCAATTCGGTTTTGGCGGCATCAGACTCTGCGGCAGCCGCTGTTCGGTCTTGCGCCAGGGTTTGTCGCGAACCGTCCGCAGCTTGAAGTTCCGCTCGAAGCTCCGCAATTCGACTTTGTAGCTCAAGGTACTCTTCGCCTAAAGCCGGGAAATCAGCAAAGTTCTGAATGGCTGATTCCAGTTGTGAACGAACCTCCGATACCGTATCCTGCAGCGCATTTTGACCATTTGAATCTAACAAGGCCAGTTGGAACTCCGCTTCAGCGAGCAAATCAAGCGCCCTCGATCCCTCACCGGCTTGGACGGCCTGCAAAACTTGTTCAAACGCTTTCCGCACTTCTATGGCTTGCTGCTGGCGTATCGCGGCATCTTGCGCTTGATTCATTGCCGAAGAAACGTCCAGAACATTCCTCACGCGGTCAAGTTCGGATGCGATCTCATTCAGATCTTTAACCTTGTCTTCGAATGATTTTTGTGACTGTTCAATTTCAGCGATACGATCTCGTGTTGTCATTCGAATCAATTCCGATATCTTTTGCTGAAGCGAGGGATCCAACGCCACGCCCTTTTGCTGCATCATGGTCAAAAGCTCGACCACCTGTTGAACGGTACCGGACTGCAGCAGGAATTCCAGATAAAGGACCAGCATTTGATCTGTCGTATAAAGTTGCGCCACATTGGCTTTGGCAGTCAGCGCTTCCACTTGATTCAAGGTCACCAGTCCCGAGATCCAGCTTTGAAACGCGCTGGAAATCTCTTGATTGGCACTTCTTTCTGTAAAATAGGCGCGGACACGGTTCGCCATCGAAACCAGCCCGCCCCACCATGCTCGCGGCGAGATGAAGCTGACCCAGCCGGTCGGATTTTGTTTCTCAGCCGCTTGCTCTGCAGAGTCCCGCGCGGCTTGACGCTTTGCTTCTTTTTTAGCGGCTTCAAGATCCGCGAGTTGCAATTGAACCGTCATCTCGATCAGATTTTCAATGATAATTTCAAATCTGGCTTCGTCAAATGTCACCACTTCGATATCCAGCTGCACCGCATTCATCGAAGGC
>JBFHCO010000098.1:0-7221 GCA_041585205.1 Candidatus Omnitrophota bacterium
AAGAGCGCATGCTTTTTTGCAGTAATGATTATCTTGGATTGTCTCAACACCCCGCTGTTTTGGAAACAATCCGGACATGCATGCATCAAGCGAATGCCGGGGCGGGAGCTGCGCGGCTCATTTCAGGATCAACAATTCATCATAAAGAGTTAGAATCTAAAATCGCGCAGTTACGCAAAAAGGAAAAGGCGCTTGTTTACTCGGCTGGTTATCTGGCCAATGTCGGAACGCTTTCGGCCTTGGCCGATGATCGGGACCTAATCGTCATGGACAAATTGTGTCATGCGTCCTTGGTTGACGGCGCCCGTTTGTCGGGCGCGACACTGCGCGTATTTCCGCATAAAAATTACCGCCGGTGCGATGAGATCTTACAACAAGCCGATTCATATCGCAGAGTGATCTTGGTATCTGACAGCCTTTTCAGCATGGACGGTGATTTGGCGGATCTGGAATCGCTGGTCCGGTTAAGAAATAAATTCGGTTGTTTACTTGTGATCGATGATGCGCATGGCACCGGGGTTTTAGGATTAAATGGCGGGGGGGCCGCAGAAGACAGCGGTCTTGAAAATCAAATTGATGTGATCACGGGAACCCTGTCAAAGGCCGTCGGCTGTCTCGGCGGTTTTGTCGCGGCCTCGGAAGAAATCATTGATTATTTAATCAATAAATCGCGGCCGTTTATTTTCGCGACGGCACTGCCTCCAGTGATGTGCAGGGCGGCCATAAAAGCCGTTGAGTTAATCAGCGCAGAACCGGGTTTGCGACACAGATTGTGGAGTAACATTCAAACGATGCATCGTTTGCTGAGTGACTTCGGTTTATACAGTGCCCCGATCGAATCGCCTATATTTCCCGTGAGGGTGGGGCAGGAGGAAGAGGCGCTCCGCCTTTCAAACGATCTTTTTGATCGGGGTTATTTGGTGCCCGCTGTGAGATATCCGACCGTGTCAAAAGGCAAAGCCCGTCTGCGCATCACGGTCAGCGCTTTGCACTCCACGCCGGATATCGAAAATTTTACGCATGAACTGAAACGTCTATTATCGCAACAAGGATAGGTTGGCCATGTCTCAATATGACCATTTGGCGGCGAAGGATAAAAAATTCCTTTGGCATCCTTTTACACAAATGAAGGATTGGCAAAACGAGGATATTACCATCATTAAAACGGCGGATGGAGTGTATCTGGAAGATGTTCGGGGCAACCGCTATTTAGACGGAGTTTCTTCACTTTGGTGCAATGTGCACGGGCATCGGGTGCCGGAATTGGATCAAGCGATTCAGCAACAATTGAGTGAAGTGGCCCACTCCACATTTTTGGGGCTCTCAAATGTTCCCGCCATTGAATTGGCAGAAAAATTGATTCAAATCGCTCCTCCCGGTTTGGCACGCGTTTTTTATTCGGATTCGGGTTCCGAGGCGGTGGAAATCGCCCTTAAAATGGCGTTTCAATACTGGAAGCAAACGGGTAAACCGCGGAAATCGAAATTCGTCAAACTGACCAACGCCTATCATGGAGACACATTGGGTTCGGTGAGTGTGGGAGGGATTGAATTGTTTCATGAGATATACCGGCCTCTGCTTTTTGAGACACTCTCCGCGCCTGCGCCTTACCGGTACCGTTGGCCGTCGGGATCGGATGCCGACAAAGTCAAAGCGGAGTCACTCGGCGAACTGGAACGCATTTTATCCGAGAATCAAGATGAAATCGCCGCTTTGGTGATGGAGCCGCTGATGCAGGGCGCGGCGGGAATGATTGATCAACCCCCGGGGTATATTTCGCGTGCGCGGGAATTGACAAAAAGGTATAATATTTTGCTTATATTTGATGAAGTCGCTACGGGTTTCGGTCGAACGGGGTCCATGTTCGCGAGCGACCGAGAAAACGTAACCCCTGATATTTTGACGGTTGCGAAAGGGTTGACAGGCGGATATCTTCCCTTGGCCGCTACACTCACGACCGAGGAAATTTACGAAGCATTTTTAGGGGAATACGAGGAATTTAAAACTTTTTTTCACGGGCATACGTACACCGCGAATCCGCTAGCTTGCCGTGTTGCATGGGCTAGTTTGGAATATTTCAAGTCAAATCGGGTGCTCGAGGATCTGCAAGCGAAGATCCGTCTTTTTGAGCATGAATTAAAGCGTTTTTGGCGACTCGAATGCGTGGGCGATATTCGGCAGATTGGGTTTATGGTCGGTATCGAGTTGGTCCGCCACCGCGAAACCAAAGAACCTTTTCCGCTTAAGGATAAAGCCGGGATTCGGGTCATACGGCGAGCCAAAGCCAAGGGAGCTATTTTAAGACCGCTTGGTAATGTGATCGTATTGATGCCGCCGTTAGCGATATCAGAAAAAGAATTGCAGCGATTAACTCAGATAACCTTCGATTCGATTAAAGAAGTTGCGGCGGAACTTCTAGAGTCCAAAACAGTAATTTCATAAGACAAATTATCATGAAAGCTGGCATATTTATTACGGGCACGGATACGGATGTGGGTAAGACCGTTGTCGCAGTCGGCCTTGCGCTGGCTTTGCGGGACCGCGGCGTTCGCGTGGGCGCCATGAAACCGGTGGCCACCGGCTGTCACGGGCATGACCGTTATTTGATTTCAAATGATGCTGTATGCCTCTGGGAAGCCGCAGAGAACGAATACCCAAGCTTGACCAATCCCGTCCGCTTTCGAAATCCATTGGCGCCGCATGTGGCTTCCTCCTTGGAGAAAAAGGAAGTCGATTTAAAGCAGATTCGGCGGTCTTTTACGGAACTTCAAAAGCAATGCGATTTCATGATTGTGGAAGGCATCGGGGGTTTGTTTGTTCCGATAACGCGAGATTATTTTGTCGCAAACATGATCCGTGAATTTCAACTTCCGATCATTATTGTGAGCCGCGTCGGATTGGGGGCCATTAATCACACCTTGTTGACGGTGGATGCGGCGTTGATCCGCGGCTTCGACGTGCGGGGGATTATCTTTAACCGAGTGCCGACCGTGAATTATTCTTTGGCCGAAATCACGAACCCAAAAGTCATCCATGAATTGACAGGCATCCCCATTTTAGGTTCCTTGCCCGAAATCGAAAATTTAGACACGGAAACCTGCCGATTCGGCAACCTCAAGCAGATTTTTGAGGAACGCATCCGTATCGATAAGATTTTAGATCAACCGTTACTGGCCGCAAACAAACGTTAATATTCATCGTTCAATTCACATAGCGGGAGCAGTATCTCTTATGAGCTCTGACAAAAAAAAGAAAATCCTTGTCGCTATGAGCGGCGGCGTCGACAGCTCCGTTGCCGCAGCCATATTAAAAGAGCAAGGGCACGACGTAGCCGGTGCGACCATTCGGACTTGGTCTCCGGACAATTGCGACAACCGAAACACGCGCGCATGTTGCGGTCTGACCGGTGTGGAAGACGCAAGAGATGTCGCCGATTCGCTGGGGATCCCCTACTGGGTATTTAATTTTGAAAAAGAATTCAAAGAGCATGTGGTGGACTATTTTGCATCTGAATACAAAAAGGGACGAACTCCCAACCCCTGCATCGCTTGCAATGAGCACATCAAATTCCGTTTATTTCTGTCACGGGCAAGAAAGCTCGGATACGATTCCATCGCCACCGGTCATTATGCCCGTCTCGTATTCGATGCGGAAACAGCGACGTATCATTTGACGGAAGGTATGGATGCGTCTAAGGACCAGTCTTATGTTTTATTTCCTTTGGGGCAGGATATTTTCCCGTTTTTGTCTTTACCGATCGGGGGATTCACCAAAGATGAAATTCGTGCGAAGGCGCGGGAGATAAATTTGTGCGTCAAAGACAAACCGGATTCGCAGGAAATATGTTTCATCCCCAGCAATGATTACGGGGCTTTTTTAAGACGCGAATACCTGACTTCCGCGGGGGAGCCCGGAGTGATCCGTACACAGGACGGCAAAATCTTAGGAAAGCATGAAGGGTATTTTAACTTCACGCGGGGCCAGCGCCGGGGGATGGGGGTCGCGTTTACGGAAAGGCTTTATGTTTTGAATACGGATCCGGAAACCAACGAAGTGATCGTCGGCACAAAGGAGCAAATCATGCAACGGTCCTTCCTTGTATCGAAAGTGAATTGGTTTGCAAAGCCCGATCAAAATATATTTCGCGCCCTGGTCAAGATTCGATCTCAACATCCCAAATCGCCCGCCACAGTCGAGCAAGTGGGCGAAAATCAAGCCCGCGTCGTTTTCGACCTTGATCAGGATGCCATTACACCGGGTCAAGCGGCTGTTTTTTATGAAGGTATCAAAGTACTCGGCGGCGGATGGATTGAAAGCGTCGATGCCGGTATCACCCATGAGCTTAGTCGAAGCTAAACTCCATCACCTTGAACAGATTGTTTTTTCACTTAAAAGCGTCGTCGTTGCTTTTTCCGGAGGGTGTGACTCCGCTTTTATTTTAAAAGTGGCGCGCGCCGTTCTGGGACGAGATGCCGTTCTCGCGATTACGACGCAAAGTGTTTCTTTTCCCCGGTGGGAAATGAAGGACGTCGAAGATTTCGTGAGTTCGCATGACATCCGGCATCGCTGGATTCAAACCCATGAAATGGAAAATGCAAATTACCGAAAAAATCCTGCGGATAGATGTTTTTATTGTAAAAGCGAACTTTATGATGAATTGCTTCAAATCGCTCAATCAGAAGGCTTTCACAAGGTGATTAATGGGACCAATCGAGATGATCTCAGTGATTGGCGTCCGGGATTACAAGCCGCTCAACAAAGAGGGGTTTGCAGCCCCTTGTTGGAGTCGGGTCTTCATAAGGATGAAATCAGGATGCTTTCCAAACAAATGTGTCTTGAGACATGGGACAAGCCGGCAGCGCCTTGTTTATCAAGCCGTATCCCTTACGGGCAAGCAGTGACGGAGGATAAATTGCGCCAAATCGAAGCAGGGGAGGCATTCCTTAAATCGAAGGGTTTTCGAATCGTCAGACTGCGTCATTACGGTCAAAGGGCTCGCATCGAAGTTTCACCCGAAGAATTTTCGCCTTTCAAGGATCAGAAATTCAGGCAAGAAATCATTGCCGGGATAAAGTCTCTGGGTTTCCAAACCGTAGAAATTGATCCCGAAGGGTACCGCCAGGGAAAATTAAACCAAACCATAACAAAATCCTGACTTTATATGCGCGGTATACACCTAGAAGGAAAAAAAGAATCCAGCCTGATCAGTTGGTCCATCCGCAAACCCACTCTGCCTTCCAAAGTTCGCATTCCTTTGTGTGATCAGCGAGGAATTCCGGCTGTCCCATTGGTTCGGGCGGGATCCCGCGTTTTGACGGGTGAGAAAATAGCCGAAACAAATGATTTGATTCCGATCGCGATACACGCCAGTGTGTCAGGCAGAATCGCTCGCATTCAAACCTTCCCGCATCCTGTATTTGAAAAATCGCAAGCGATTGAAATCATATCCGACGGGCGCGATGAAACAATTGACGAGATGCGCAAAGAGCGGCCACGGTGGCAGCATCTATCCAGAGAAGAGCTCTTTTGCCTTTTCCACGAACAGGGTCTCCAGGACGTGGTTTATGATTTTCGCTCTTCAGCGGATGAGCAGGGAATGACGGCGCAATCACGGGTTCTGATCTTGAACGCGTGCGAATCAGAACCTTATTTGACATCCGACCACGCATTATTAATGTCTCAACCCGTGGAAATTTTGAAAGGAGCGGAGATCCTGCGCCGCTTTTTGAACGCCGAAAAAATCGTTTTCGCGATCGAGGACAATAAAATGGAAGTCGCTGAACTTCTGAAAAGTAAAATATATTTTCTTAAGTGGCGTCATATCGAAGTCAAAATATTGCCTTCCCTGTATCCGCAAGGTCTTGACTCCGTACTTTTACAAACGGTGACGGGTATCTCGGCTCGGGAGACCCGAGAAAAAATCAAAAATGAAGCACGAATCTTCAATCCCGCCACGGCATTTGCGGTGTATGAAGCGGTTGCCCAACAAAAGCCGCGATTTGAACGCGTTGTTACGTTGGGCGGGGAATGCATGGTCGATTCCAAGAATCTGTGGCTGCGGCACGGTACTACCTTTGAGGATGCCATCAAGGCATGCCGCGGATTGCTGCGTCAGCCGCGCAAGATATTGATGGGCGGTCCGATGCAAGGCATAGCACAATCAACGCTGGATGTCCCGGTTCTGGAGGGTACAACCGCGATACTCGCACTTCCGAAAGAGGTTGCCGCGCCGGAAAAAATCGAGCCATGCATCCGTTGTGGCTTGTGCGTCGAAGTATGCCCGGTTGAAATTTCGCCCGTATTGATTACGCTAGCGGCGGAACGCGAGCTGTTCGATGTGGCTGAACAATGGGGCGCATCCGCATGCATCGAATGCGGAAATTGTTCTTATATCTGTCCGTCGAAGAGGCCGATGTTAGAATTGATCCGATATGCCCATACACACGCAACAGATCAAACGTACGAAGGAACACCTCCGTATCAGATGCCCGGTCGCCCCGGCGAGACGATCAAGGCTTCGGTCTCAATGAAACCATGAATCGGTCGAAACTATATAAGATTCAAAAGTCACAAATCCATGCGATTTTAACGGCTTAAATAAAAAACGGAGATCTTATGAAATCAAATTTTTTGGCGGGGTTGGTCAGCGGAGCAGTTTTGATAACACTCATCGGTATTTTATGGAATAGCCAAAAAGCGTCGGCCGGAGACATTCTGGCTGAAATTGGGAATGAAAAACTGAGCGAATCTGAGGTGCGTTCGCAGTACTCGCAAGACTTGGTTTTGGCCGAAAATATAGAATACCGTATTCTTAAACGGGGAGTTGACCAATGGTCTGAAAGCACGTTGCTCGCCAAGGAGGCGAAGGCAAGGAACCTTTCAGTCGATGAACTTTTAAAAGAGGAAGTTTGGAAAAAAATCAGCGTCTCAAACGAGCAAGTCCTGAATTTTTACAATGCGAACCGGCATGTATTTAATCAGCCTGTTCAACAGGCTCAGGCGTTAATTATACAAGCCTTACAAAAGCAAGAATATGACCGTTTAAAACAAGAATACATTCGACAGTTGTCGGATAAACATCAACTCAAAATCCATTTAAAAAAGCCCGATTCATTCGCGGACAATTTATTACCATCAGCCTCCGGCGGGAATGACGGCTCGGCCCCCTCTCCCAGCGCGGCAGCACCGACAGCCCCCGCAGCACCGGCCCCGTCCGCCATC
>JBFHCO010000099.1:0-7158 GCA_041585205.1 Candidatus Omnitrophota bacterium
CCTCGAGACGGCGTTCTTCATTTTTGGCGATAATCACGACAGATACGGGCGGTTTTTCCATAAGTCCTCTCTCAATAGGCGTTTTTAAATGCGAATAATGTCATAAAAAGGATTTCCATGTCCATTAAAAGCGACCAGTTCTCCATATAATAAAGGTCATATTTGATGCGCTCCTGAATGGAGGTGTTGCCGCGGTAGCCGTTCACCTGCGCCCAGCCGGTCAGACCCGATTTGATTTTGTGGCGCGCCATGTAGCGCGGAATCTCCCGGCGGAACTGCTCGATAAAATGCGGCCGCTCGGGACGCGGACCCACGAGGCTCATGTCGCCTTTGAGCACATTCCAAAGCTGCGGCAATTCGTCGATATTCCAGCGCCGGAGAAAATTCCCCGCGGCGGTGCGCCGGCTGTCGTCTTTTTTGGCCCACACGGGGCCGGTCTGCCCCTCGGCGTCCACTTTCATCGTCCGGTATTTAAAGACCTTGAACACTTTCTGGTCGCGGCCCATGCGTTCCTGATAATAAAAAAGCGGGCCCTTGTCCCCCGTTTTAATCAAAATCACCGCGAGCAGATGCAGCGGCAGCGTCAAGAGCAGCAGCGTGGCGGAGACCACGATATCGAAGGCCCGCTTGACGATGCGGTTCCAGGCCGAGTCCAGCGGCAGGCTGCGGAACCCGAGGAGCGGAACCGAACTGATATATTCGACGTCGACATTGCGCGACATGAGGCCGTAAAAATCGGCGCCGATTTTAAATTCAATCCACCGGTCTTCGCACAGGGCCACGAGATTCGTGATCCGTTCGCGCGGAAAGGCCGGGTCGAGCAGCACCACCTGATTGGGCTTCAGGGAATCAATGAAACTTTCGCATTGGTCGGTGATGCCGAGCACGGGAAGGCCTTCGAGATGCTTGCCGACAAGCGTCGCCTCGCGGCTTAAAACGCCCACCACCTTCTGGCCGTAATGGGGATTGTTCTTCGCCCACTGAATAATGCTGCGCGCGTTGCGGTTCGCGCCCACCAGGAGCACGGTTGAAAGCTCTTTTTGCTGCACCTTGCGGCGGTATTCCCATTGAATCAAAAAATAACGCGCGGCGCTTAAAAGCACAATCGAGACAATCCACAACGTCGTGACGTAATTACGCGAATAAGAAAAACCGCGGTAAAAAAACGTGGCGGCCATCAGCACCAGCATGGAAAAGCTTACCGCTTTGATCACCAAAATGATTTCTTCAATGCGGCGGATATGGCGGTGCGCCTGATAGAGGCCGTAGGCCCTGAAAAATGAAAGGTAAACCGGCAAAATCACAACCAAGGCCTGCACATACGGGCCCAAGGCCGGCGGCTTGCCGTCGACAGGCACAAGCCCCGTCATAAAGCGTATGTAATACGCCACAAGGACGCTCGCGACGACGGTCAAGGCGTCAACCGCGGCGGTCAACGCAGCGAGATAATTTTGTTTTTTAACGGTGGGCATAAATCGGCTGCGCGGGGTAATGCTCTTCGACGAAGCTTTGAATCTTTGCTTTGAAATGGCGGCGGTCAAAGGCTTCGACCTTTGCGGCGATTCCGGCGCGCTCCATGTTTTGTTTTTCGAATTTCAGGACGGCCTGCTGAATCGCCTCGGGCGTTTGCTCGTTGAAAAACAGGCCCGTTTTCACACTTTCCAGGGCGCCGCCGCGTCCGTAGGCAATCACGGGCGTGCCGCAGGCCTGTGCCTCAAGCGGGACAATGCCGAAATCCTCTTCGGTCGGGAAAATCAGCGCCTTCGCGCCCGCATAAAGCTCCCGCAAGCGGGCGTCTGAGAGCGAACCGAGAAAGGAAATTTTGCCGCTTTTGCGGCGCTTGCGGTAGGCCCTTTCAAGCGGGCCCGAACCGACGACTAAGAGCTGGCGGTCGAGGGCATTGAAGGCGTCAATCACCAAATCGACGCGTTTATACGGAACAAAATGCGAGACAACCAAATAATAATTTTTGGGCGTGTCGCCGTTCGCCTGATAGCGCGCGGTATCAAGCGGCGGATGAATCACCGTCGCTTCGCGCCCGTAAAAAAGCTGAATCCGCTCGCGCACGTTTTCGGAATTGCTGATAAATTCATTCACCCCGGTGTTGGTTCGGAGGTCCCATTTACGCAGCTGCCTCAAGACGGTCCTGACAAACGGCTTCACTAGAATGGGGAATTTGCCGAAATACTCCTCTTCAAATCCCCAAAGATAACGCATGGGCGTATGGCAGTAGCAAATGTGGAACGCGCCTTTCGGAATTTGGATTCCCTTCGCCACGCAATGCGAACTTGAAATGACAAGGTCCGCGGCTTCGATTTTAAGCGACCGCATGGCGTACGGCAAAAGCGGCAGCAGCCAGCGGTAATATTTTTTGATGCCGGGCAGACGCTGAAGCCACGAGGTGCGTATGTCCATTTCGGCAAGCGCCGGGCTCAGGCGCGATTTGTCGCAAAAGAGCGTATAAACGGTCGCTCCGGGATAAAGCTCCGCCAGCGCCTCGAGAACTTTTTCTCCCCCGCGCATGTGAATCATCCAATCGTGTACTAATGCGACTTTCATTGGTTTAAGACCCTCTCGTACACTTCGGCGGTACGGCGCGCGGCTTCGTCCCAGCGGAATTCGCGCGAACGCCGGTACCCTTTTCTCTGGAATTCGTCGCGCAGATTCGGAAAGGATTCCATACGCACCAACGCATCCGTCATTTCCTTCTCGTCGCAAGAATCGACGAGACAAGCCGCGTCTCCGGCCACTTCCGGAACGGAGGCCGAACGGCAGGCAATCACCGGCGTGCCGCAGGCCATGGCCTCCAAAAGCGTCAGGCCGAACCCTTCATAAAGCGAAGGGTGCGCCAGGGCGAGGGCGCCGTTATAAAGCGCCACAAGCTCGTCGTCTTCGACATAGGGAATATGAATGATTTCATCCGTCGTTTTCAGATGCAATAGGTCCTCATAACCCTTCGGATATTTTTTGTCCTTTCTGCCGACGAGAACGAGGCTCGCCCGCAGGCGGCCCTCTTCGCGCAACCTTCTGAACAGATGAATCAGCCATTGCACGTTTTTGTGGGGCTTGAGCATGCCGATATAAATAAAATATTGCGGCGGGACGCCGTATTTTTTGAGCACCCGGTCAATCTCACGCGGCTCGTCCAGCACCTTGAAGCGCGCGTCGACCCCTTCATAAATCACTGAAATTTTTTCGGCCGGCGCGTCAAAATGGGTCACCAGGTCATTTTTGGTTTTCTCCGATACCGTGATGACATGGTCGGCATTTTCAACCGCGCGGCGCAGCATGAATCCGGCGTAGCTTTCCTGCAAAGGCGACAAAAATTCCTTGCGGAAAATCCAGTGAATCAAATCGTGAATCGTGACCACGAGGCGCGTCCTGCCTTTCACCACCGGCACGTTGTAATGCGGCGCGTGCCAAAGCCTGCAATTCTTTAGCCGCCACGGGTATTCAAACTGTTCCTGCACCGAATAAATATCCGAATGAAACGGCACGGCGGGATGCCGGCTCCAGTCCGGCGAAGGCGCGGATTTGCCGTACAGGGCGAGACCAAGTTCGTCGGCGAGGCCCGCCTGATGCCAGCCGGACAGAAGACCGCGCACGTACGTCCCGATACCGGTGCGCTGAATCATGCGAATATCCATGCCGATACGGTGATTCATAACGATTCCTGAACGGCCCCTTTCTGCTGACGGATCATTTCTTCCAAAGTTTGATACACGCGTTCCGCCGGAATTTTTTCCATGCAGTCATGATGGCCCAAGGGGCAGACGCGCGCCTCGCACGGCGAACACGCCACCGGGTGGTCCACGAGATGCAGCCGGTTCGTCCACGGCCGCCACAGGCGCGAATCATTGGTGCCGCTGAAAATGGAAAGCACTTCAAGCCCCTGCGCCGCCGCAAGATGCGCGGGCCCCGAATCATTGCCGATAAAATAATCGCTGTGGTCAAACAGCACGGGCAAGTCGGCCAGCTCCGTCTTGCCGCGCAGGTCGATCAGCGCCCCTTCCGACGCGTCAATATCCGGCAAATCGCCTTTTTCGCTTTCGGTGCCGATTAAGACAACTTGGCCGAGCTGTTCCTGCAGGATGCGCCGCACGAGTTCCCAATATTTGAGACTGCCCCATTGCTTCGACGGATAGCCGGCGCCGGGGTGAATCACGATGCGCGGCCCTTGCTTCGCGCCGAGCGTATCCCGGAACCGGTCCCAAAAGTCCTGCCGGCGTGCTTCGGAATACTGAAACGGCCGCAGCGCATGAGCGGCCGAGACTCCCAGACTTTCCAGCAGGGCCAGATTCACTTCGACTTGATGGTCGGAAGCGGGATACACCGTCTCGCGGGTGAGTAAAAAACCGCCGCCGGTCCGGCCGTAGCCCAAACGTTTGGCGATGCTCGCCAGTGTCATCAGCAGAATGTTGCGCGCGTCGCCGCGGAAATCAACGCCTAAATCATATTTTCTCTTGCGCAGCCTGTCCAGCACGGCAAAATATTCGGAAATCGCCCGTTGCCAATCGCGCGCGCGCGCGAACCAGTGCATCCGGTATCCCAGCACCTGATGAAAATCCTTTTGGCCTTCAAGCAGCGGCCGATACTCCTCCGAAACCAGCACGTCGAGTTCGGCGTCCGGATACCGGGCTTTCAGCGCCGCAAGGGCCGGCCGCGTCATCACGATATCCCCCAGGTGGTCGAGACGCACCGCAAGGATGCGCCGGATTTGATCCGGCTCCTTGGGCGGGAAAAGAGAGCGCCAGACAGCGGTCGCGCCGTAGCCTAAAAGGTCCAAGGCATAGGCCAGCACCCGTTTTTCCCAGCGTTTAAAGTTGTAACGGTCCTTGAGATAATCCATATTCTGATATTAAAACAGCGTGTACACAAAAGGCGATAAGGCCGAGCTCTGCGTGAAGACGAGCAGCGAGCCCAGCAGAATCAGCACGATGACAATCGGCGTCAGCCACCATTTTTTCCTGACTTTGAGAAAATCCCAGAATTCCTTCAAGATTTCAACTTTGCTCATGACCCGTTCTCCCGTTAAAATTGTTTTTCAAAATCCGCCGGCTGCATGTCTAAAAGCGAAGGTTTCGGAATCCAGTAACTGGCCTTGTCACGCTCGATTTTCCGGCTCATAAAATCCTTGCCCGTCAGCTTCAGAATGAACGCAATCGGCGTGAAGGTGAGAAAATATAAAAGCGTCAACAGGACGCGCGTCATCACCCAGCCGAGCAGCATGGCGAGCGTCATCCACGCGCGGTAAAGCGGCTTTAAGGCGGCGGGCCACGCCGCGCCGAAGAAAATCAGCGCGCCCGAAACGGCCGCCACCGCCGGGAAATAAGATTTTTGGCGCCACCAAAAAAGCAGCGCGAACCCCGCGAGCACGCCGCCCACCAGCAGGCCGAATTCCCGGAGCTTTTTTTGCGAACAATCCAGATTTTTAAGTTCATCTTTCAGCATAATTAATCCAATTCGAATTCGCGCAGCCAGTCGATGTCCTTATCGAGCGGCTTTTGCTCTTTCTTTTCCAAGAGATAATTGCCGAGCACCAAATAATCCATGTTCGTCCTCATGAAACAGCGGTACGCGTCCTGCGGCGTGCAGACAATCGGTTCGCCGCGCACGTTAAACGACGTGTTGATCACGACGGGGCAGCCGTATTTTTCGTCGAATTTCTTCAGCAGCCGGTAATACAGCGGATTTTCATGTTCGGTCACGGTTTGAACGCGCGCCGAATAATCCACATGCGTCACCGCCGGGATTTCGGAACGCACCGCATTCAAAAGCTTCAAACCCGTCCATCCCTTCGCCTCTTCCGGCATGCGCACGCGGCGCTTCTCCTGCACGGGCGCCACAAGCAGCATGTAGGGGCTGTCGCATTGCATGTCAAAAAAATCGGCCACGCGCTCGCGCGTCACGGTCGGTGCGAAGGGGCGGAAACTTTCGCGGAATTTGATTTTAAGATTCATCGTCTCCTGCATCCTGGGCGAACGCGCGTCTCCCAGGATGGAACGCCCGCCGAGGGCGCGCGGCCCGAATTCCATACGCCCCTGAAACCAGCCGACCACATTTTCGGCCGCGATCAAATCGGCGACTTTCTCGGGCATATCCCCGTTTTCCATTTTGGTATAGGCAATGCCTTGCGCGTCAAGAAACGCTTGAATTTCATCATCTTGAAAACGCGGGCCCAGATACGAACCGCTCATGGCGTCCCTGGCATGCTCCACCGTGCGCGGATGGTTCAAATACTGATGCCACACAAAATAGGCCGCGCCCACGGCGCCGCCGGCATCCCCCGCGGCCGGTTGAATCCATATGTTTTCAAACGGGCCTTCGCGCAGCACGCGTCCGTTGCCGACGCAATTCAAGGCGACGCCGCCCGCCAGGCACAGATTTTTTTCACCCGTTACTTTATGCGCATGCCGCGCCATCCGGAGCATCACCTCTTCGGTGACTTCCTGCACCGAACGCGCAAGGTCCATGTCGCGCTGGGTAAGCTTCGTTTCGGGCCGGCGGGCCGGGCCTCCGAAAAGTTTTTCGAATTTGCGGTTCACCATGCGCAGGCCCGCGCAATAATCGAAATAATCCATGTTCATTTTAAAAGAACCGTCCTCTTTCAAATCCATCAGCTCTGAAAGAATCAAATCCTTGAAGCGCGGTTCGCCGTAAGGCGCAAGCCCCATCACTTTATATTCGCCGGAATTCACCTTGAATCCCGTGTAATACGTGAAGGCCGCATAGAGCAGGCCCAGGGAATGCGGGAAACGGATTTCGGAAAGCAAATCCATTTTGTTGCCCCGCCCCACGCCCAAACTCGCCGTCGCCCATTCCCCCACGCCGTCCAAAGTCAGGATGGCCGCGCTTTCAAAAGGCGACGGGAAAAAGGCCGAGGCCGCATGCGAGGCATGATGTTCCGGAAAAACCATTTTACCTTTGAAGCCGAGTTCTTCGCGGATCATATCTTTGATCCAAAGCTTCTGCTTGATCCAAAGCGGCATGGCCTTGAGAAACGAACCGAGGCCGCGCGGCGCATAAGTCAAATAGGTTTCAAGAATTCTTTCGAATTTCAGAAACGGTTTGTCATAAAAAGCGACGAAATCCAAATCCTTGCCCGTGACGCCGCCTTCCTTCAGGCAGTAGGCAATCGCGCTTTCGGGGTAGGAGAAA
>JBFHCO010000100.1:0-7114 GCA_041585205.1 Candidatus Omnitrophota bacterium
GCCGTTCTCATTGAATGGCCCCTGGGTCAGCACGCTGATGCGCGAGTCGCTTCCGAACGTAAAAATTCGCGCCGGTTGGTTTCGTGTTCCCTCTTGGATCGGAAATCGCTTTTTTCCACGCAAAGCCGAATTCCAGGCTTTGAGAATGGGACCCCTTGTTCTGCTGGCCTTTCCCGCTGAGGTCGGATCCGAAATCGGCTACGAAATGGAAAATCGAATCCGCCGATACGGCCTGACGCCATGGATTGTCGGATTTGCAAACGATTACTTAACTTACGCGATTCCGCGCCGGTATTATCCACACCGTGAACATTATGAAGCGCGCGTCAGTTTCTACGGCAAAAAATTTGATTTTTTTCTGCATCAGAAAGCGGACTCGATGATGTTGAATTTAATCACGGATGCGGAGCTAAAAAACGCGAACCCCCCCGGACGCCTCGATCGCGGCAAAGGACTACCGGTTTTGATCTTAAAGGGAGATGCTTACCATGTCGGGCTCGAGGAAGGACGCTTGCTTCAAGACGAAATCCGAAACGGGAGCCGTCAGATTTTTCGCTACTTCAGGAAGCAGCTTCCGATTCCTTTATTGAATCGTGTAATCATCGCATGGATGCTCGACCGCGCCTGGAGAAAAATGGAACCCTATGTTTCTTATGATGAGATCCGTCAGATTCGCGGCTTGTCTGAAAGTTCAGGCCTTTCTTTTCGAACACTGCGCCGTATCCACGCTTTACCGGAGGTCTATCCCACTTGGTGTTCGAATGGAGCTTATTGGGGTGAAGCGACCCGCTCCGGACAATTGATCGCGATTCGCAATTTGGACTGGAATCGCGGGATCGGAATTCATGATTTCGCCGCTCTCAAATTCTTCGAACAGCCCAACCGGAAAAGTTACGTCAACATCGGTTATTACGGTTTTACGGGTGTGCTCTCCGGCATGAATCAAAGCGGTATTTCAGTCGGTCAAATCGGGGCGACCTCTTCCGATGAAACGCTGGAAGGGGTTCCGATGCCATTTCTCTTGAAACGCATCCTCGAACAAGCTGCGTCCTTGGAAGATGTCGTCCGTATTTTTAAGCACAGCGATCTGACGCGCGGTTACAATTACGTCATTGCCTCCGCGAGTGAACAAAAAGCCGTCGCGGTAGAGGCGACGCACCGGCATCTGGCTTTCTTTTATGATAACGATCCCAGAGAAGCTCAAGTGCCCTACGCCCTTTTGATTCCCAATGCCGTTTTTAGGGGTGATCCCGCCTTGGACCCCGCGATCAGAGATCTGCAATGGGCATCCAAAGGCAACCCTAAAAGATCCGGTTTTGAAATGCCGGCCGGCAGCGCTTATGAAATTAGGTATCGAAAACATGGCGAAATGGTTCAACAGCATTACGGTGAAATCAATTTTGAGATCGCTAAAACCATCGCTCGGGAAATCGCGCCGGGTTCCAACATTCAAAGCGTTATCTATGCCTATCCGAATTTCTGGGTGGCTAACGCTGAGGGAGAATTGCCGGCGGCGCAAACAGAATACGTGCATTTCAATTTAGAACGAATGGCCGCTACGGATTAAGGTTGCGCTTGAATGATATCAACGACGCGCTTTGCAGATACGGCAATATCGCAACGCCTCCATAATGGCCGAAGGGCATGAGTCGAAGTTCCGGCTTTCCCATTTTTCTCCACAAATCCCAAGAACGGCTGGCGCCGACAACTTTGTCAAAGATCGAAATATATACCTGCACCCTTTCGCGCGGGATGTAAGGTGCGACAATCATGGGGTCGGTCACGATGGTTTCCTGTAACTGTTTATAAATAAAATCATGGTCCCAGCCGTATTTTTCATGGACCTGCCGCACAAGTTTCGTGATAGCTTTATCGGGACAATCCATGATGACATCCGCAATCGGTCCGGCAGGCATGGCCAAAACATGAAAACGAATACGCGGCTCCACAGCTGCTAAAACAGCATGCAGAATCGCTCCGTAACTGATCCCAAAGGAACCAATTCTCTCAGGATCGACTTCCGGCTGCAGCTCAATCCAATCAATCGCTTGTCGCAAACGGATGATGGATGCGCGCAAATAATCTTCAACCTGCTGCATATCCTGCTTATCATCCCAGTAAACGCGTTTTCGATGAACGAGCGCCGCGATAAATCCGCGGCCGGCATAATAGCGGGCGAAGTGATCAACCACCATTGTTCCCCCCAAAATCGAGGAAACTAAAATCACCGGACGCTTCTCACCGGGTTTCAAATCAGCCGGAATATAGAAATCGATGCGATTGGTATAAAGCAGCATTCGATCCTGGGCGGTTTTGCGGTCTGTTTTTTCCAGTTCCTCGACGGATCGTTTAAAGGCATCCGCATCTTTCAAAGCAATATCGGAAGGAAGATGCAGCGGAAATTCAACCCTGCGCATCCGGAAATATCTCAACATATAACGCTTCGGTTCATCTTCAAAAATAACTTCAGCTCGCGTCGGAGCCGCAGGATACGCGTAGTAATGCCGCTGCATTTCGGGCAACGCGGATTCCATTTCGATTGTCCGAAACGATTGTGGTTTCCAGACCACGCATCCCGCGCATGTTACAGCTAAAAGGACAAGCCATGCGGTTGATCGTATCCAGTCGAATTTAAGCATATAAGTAAATCGGATTCGCAAGGACCCACAGTTTGCCGTTTTTGTAAATTTCAACGTGGTAGCGTCCCGGCCCAGGGGCTTCGATTGAAAGCTCGGTGCCCGTGACTTGATTCACGATCTCACCATCACGAAGCAGTCGAATTTCTCCAACTTCGGGGGATCTCACGAAAAGGATCACCGGTGTTTCTACACGGACGGTATCCCCCGCATGAAAACGGGAATGTGAGCTGACCGCTGAAAAGACAAAGCGTTGGGCGGTGCCCTGCGCTTCAAAGGCGATAAAACTTTTACCCTGCCCCACCGCATGAATGATGTGTTCGGGGGTATTTGCTTCGGCGTGCACATACATCGTGACGGATTGAAACGCTAAAAGAAAATTTTCGGGCGTCAAGCCGGCCCATTGCAAATGAATATGGGCGTCGGTTGCTCCGAAGGCGACCAGGGGCGTTCGCTTCATCTCCGATTTCCATTTATTCAAAGATTTTTCAGGTGTTTTCTGCAAAGACCGAAGGAAGTTTTTGGGCGTTAGAATGGACGCCTTGGTCGCCAAGGCAATTTTATTTTCGGGATACATGCTATGCGCAAAGTTATAAATTTCCATGCCGTCGACATTGCGGACATTCCAGTTCTTCCATGGATTCCGAATGCAGACGGGATGTGCCAAAATTGCATACCCCCCCTCCTCATGTATCCAGTCAATATATGCTTGCGAGGTGGGAAGCTCCGGAGGGTGCTGGCGGATACCGAGCGCGATTAAATGGCCGTCCGGAGCGGAAATTTCATCGCCAAAAATAAGCAGCGGTTTTGAAGGGTGTGAAGTCTGATCAAATGCTTTAAGACCCCCGATTGAATTATGGTCGGTCACAATCACAAAATCCAAGCCGGCATCTTGTGCCGTATTCATGATCTGTTCAAGCGAAGCTCCGGAATCGTGCGAATGATCCGAATGGACATGAAAAATTCCCCTATACAATCCCGGAGGAGACTCGCTTTTTTTGTAATCAGTATTAATCGGCGAACGGATCAGGAGAGCGCATCCGCTTAAGAAAATGATAAAAAAAGGCAGAAACCACGCGGGTCTCCACCCCTTGGAAACCGCCATAGAAACCCCCTTTAAAGTATGCCGACTGTAAGGGGATTTTTCCAGAGCATCGGCGGTATTTTTAATCTAAAAATCAAGGTATTGGGGATGCTTAACCGAAGAATGCCATTTTCTTGATCAAATCAAGCAGGATGGGCATTTCGCTTTGGCGGGAACCTTTTTCCACAATGGCGGGATTTCCGATTTCATGGATACCGGCGACTTCGTCATGGGAAATCACGTCAAAAAAAATGATGACCGGCACCTCGATTTTGCGTTCCTTAATCTCCCGATACATCTCCCGGCCGTCCATAACGGGCATTTTTATATCCAAAATGACCGCGTCCGGTTTTTGCTTTTCAATCGCTTCGAGTCCCTGATTTCCATCGGAAGCGCATTCAACCACAAAAGCGGGCTGAACCCTTCCTTTCAAAAAATCCTTGATCATATTTCCGACTTCGGGTTCATCATCAACCACAAGCAGCCGGATGGTTCCGTTGAAAGGCAAATGCTCACTTAAATCCTTCTGAAAATCTACAAAAGAAGGGGGTTTGTCAAAGGCGTGATCGATTAAGTCTCTTCGGACCGCTTCATTTTCTTTTTTTCCGATTTGGAAAACGCGGAATTCCGCGCTGCTATGTTTCATGGCGTTGATTTTTTGCGCCAGCGGCAGAGATAACAATTGCGGATTCAAAAATAGAATGTCGTGGCGGATTCGTCCCAACCCCAAATTCGCTTGAGAGGATTCATAAAAGAAATGCAGTTCGGATGCGGTATCTTCAAAAAATTCCTTGAGGAAATCGCTCCAAGGACTTCCCTGCGTATCGAGAATCAAGATATTTCTTTTCGGCATCGCTGCGGCACCGAATGTTTAAAAAACTTATGCGGGAATGCGTCCTTCCAAGGATCGCGCCAGGGTTGCTTGATCCATAAATTCTACCAGGCTTCCCACGGGTATTCCCCGTGCAATTCGCGTTACTTTGACGGACATGGATTTCAGGATTTTAGCAAGATAAAGCGCCGTCGCTTCCCCTTCCGTATTGGGATTGGTTGCTAATATCACTTCCCTCACATTGCCGTCCTTCACCCGTTTGATTAAATCCTGAATCTGCAAGTCCTGAGGGCCGATACCCTCCAAGGCAGATAAGGCTCCGAGTAAAACATGATAAACGCCGACATACATCCCTGTTTTCTCAAGCGCGATCACATCCTTCGGATCTTCAACCACACAAACCATGCCGCGGTCCCTGCCCGGGTCAGAACATATATGACAAGTTTTATGATCGGAAAAATTATGACAGGTCTCACAAAAGGAAATGTGTTCCTTGATGGCCTGTAGCAAAGACGCGAGCTCCGCAACCTCTTCTTTCTTGGTTTTGAGCAGATAAAAAAGAATGCGCTCCGCCGACCGGTGACCGATGCCCGGTAACTTTCCCAGGGCTGTGATCAAACGGGACATCCACTCGGAATAACCGCGCATACCCGTTATTCCTTACGGATAATTTTGGCGCCCTCAAAGATATTCAGCGCCTGCGATATGATGTCCGGTAACTTGGCTTCATCTTCCGGAGCAGAAACCGCATTTTCTTCGCTGCGTTCTTGCGCCGGATGCGTCACTACGAATTCAACCCGCACCCTCTTGCCGCTGATTACTTCAAAGGCTTCCTCGACCAAATTCTTGTTGGAGCTTTTCTCGAGCGTTTCTTTATGAAATTGGAACTCTTCCGGAAGTCCGAGCACCACAAAGTTATCCCTGATTTCAACCGGTTCGGATTCGGAAAGAAAAATCCCCGTCGACATGCGTTTACCTTTGACGTAATCGATCACGCGCGGCCAGCAACTTTCCGCTTCATTGAGCATCATGGCCAGCCCTGATGATGGCGCCGAAGCCGTATCAACCGCCGCTGCCGATGGCGCGGCGGATTCATTCATGGCTGAATAATTCGAAGATTTTTTCGGAGTTACTGATGATGCAGGCAACGCGGACGCCGGTCTTTCCGCGGAACCGGCGTCTCCGGAACTCCCTGATCTGACAGCCGGGTTAAGGCGTTTCGTTTCGCGTCTTTCCATCTCAGCCTGCCCGAGAGTTTGAAGTCCGTCCAAATGCAACAATTTAAGAAGTGCTGTTTCGACCAGAATTTTGGGAGACGCTAGGTTGCGTCTAAGATGCGTTTGAAGATTCTGCAGAATGTTCAAAGCTAAGATCAATTCGCCTTTAGAAAATTCCTTGGACCATTTTTTCAATTCAGAGACAGCCGATTCGCTGGCTTCCACAAACTCTTCGGCTTTGTCCGCGCAACGAAACAGCAGCAGATGGCGAAACATTTCAAATAATCCTTTGGCAAACTGATTGAGGTCTCCCCCGGCTTGATAAAGATCCGTCACGATTGAAAAAAGCCGCTGAGCGTCTTTTTGGCGGATGGCCTCCAACACCGAAAAAAAGATTTCTTCGGACGCCATTCCCAATAAAAACAACACGTCTTCTTCTTTGATTTTTTCCTTGCTGAAAGTTGCCAGTTGATCGAGCAGGCTTTCGGCATCCCGCAAAGCGCCTTCGCTGGCTTTGGCGATCAAGTAAAGCGCGTTTTTCTCGTGTTTTATCCCTTCCTTTTTCGCGATGGCCTCCAACTTCCTTGAAATTTCAGCGATGGAAATCCGCTTGAAATTGAAGCGCTGGCAGCGCGACAAAATCGTGAGCGGAACTTTATGCGGCTCGGTTGTTGCAAACATGAATTTCACATGCGGCGGCGGTTCCTCAAGCGTCTTTAAAAGGGCGTTGAAGGCCTCGGTCGTCAGCATATGAACTTCATCGATAATATAAATCTTGAAACGACCCTGGGTCGGCTTAAATTTGACGGTCTCGCGCAAATTTCTGATCTCATCGATGCCGCGGTTCGAGGCGCCGTCGATTTCCAAAACATCCAAAGAGTTGGCTTGTGTGATTTCCTTGCATTGAACGCATTTTTCGCAAGGCTTGATAGTCGGCCCTTTTTCGCAGTTAAGGGCTTTGGCAAGCACGCGGGCGGTCGAGGTTTTGCCGATGCCGCGCGGTCCCGCAAAGAGAAAGCTCTGGGCAATGCGTTCCTGCTCGATGCCGTTACGCAGTGTGACCACCACCGGTTCCTGACCGATGATTTCATCAAAATTCTGGGGTCTGAATTTCCTGGCGAATATGAGATAGCTCACGCTTTGCATCCGATCGAAGTTGAATGAGGTTCGGTACGATCACGACAAGATGGAAGATATAATGCTCGAATTGAACCGCTATTTCAAGGAATTCTTACGTCGCCGAGTGGATTTCATGCGAGAGTTTCCGAACCGCGGATTGCCTTCAGCAGACCGGGATACTGAGAGCCGAAATATTGCCGAATTCTTTTCCAATAAACGTTTTTTA
>JBFHCO010000101.1:0-7045 GCA_041585205.1 Candidatus Omnitrophota bacterium
AAATTGTGGATGATTTGGGTGAAGCGCCCGAATATCATGCGATCCCGGTCGGGAACGCGGGTAACATCACAGCGTATTGGAAAGGATATCAGGAATATAAAAAGGCGGGCCGTTCGGAAATCCTGCCGCATATGCTCGGGTTTCAGGCGGACGGAGCGGCGCCGATCGTGCGTAATAAACCTGTTGAGAAACCGGAAACAATCGCGACCGCAATCCGTATCGGCAACCCGGCCAGCTGGAAATGCGCCGTCGCCGCACGCGATGAATCGGGCGGCTTGATAGATTCCGTGACCGATGAAGAAATTACGAAAGCCTACCGTTTTATCGCCGAGCGCGAAGGGGTTTTCGCGGAACCGGCTTCCGCAGCGGCGGTGGCGGGAGTCGTAAAACTTGCCAAAAAGAAATTTTTTAAAGACGGTTCACGGATCGTGATTACTTTGACGGGTTCCGGATTAAAGGATCCTGATTTTGCCTTAAGTTTTGACGATAAAATTGAAACGGCGGAACCCACGGCCCAGTCCGTACGAAAGGTTGTGCAGGTATGAAATTCATTTTGGTTGCGATATCGGGAGCGGCTGATCAGCCGGCTGAAGAACTGAGCGGAAAAACGCCGTTTGAAGTCGCGAAAATACCGAATCTTCAGTTTTTCACGAAAATCGGGCGCATCGGCCAGGTGAAGCTGAGCTCGGATCATCTGGAGCCTTCGGCGGATGTGACGCTTTTGAATTTGCTTGGTTATGACGCAGGACGGGTGTACACGGGCATCGGACCCTTGGAAGCCGCCAATCTTGAACTCAAGCTTGAGGAAGATGAAATCCCGTTCCGGATGAATTTCATCACGGAATCCGGCGGTATCATGGCGGATGCGACGGCGGGCGCGATTTCGAATAAAGAGGCCAAGGCGCTGATCAACTTTTTGAATAAAAAAGTAGCGAGTGATTTTGTGCGTTTTTTCGCGGGTTCCCAGCACCGGCATGTTGCGGTTTTGAAAGACTCACACGGATTCGAAGCGCTTTCGGCAAAAACCATTTCGCCGCATGCGATTGCGGGGCAACCGATCGAATCGTATCTTCCGAAAGGTCCGGGCGGCGAACTGATGAAAAAGTTGATGTTTGATGCGCGGCTACTTCTGCAGGACCATGAGATCAATCAAGTTCGCGTGGATCTCGGAGAGAATCCGGCTAATATGATCTGGTTGTGGGGACAGGGTAAGAAACCGGTTTTGGAAAAATTCAGCCAGCTGCACGGTTTGTCCGGTTCGGTTTTGACCGGGGCCCCTTATGCCAAAGGCATCGCCCGGCTGAGTGGTTTGACCTTGGTGGAATTAAACGGCGAATCGCAGGATATTTCGCAGCAATGCGAAAAAAAAGGAAAACTTTTTTTGGATGCCGTGCAGGAAAAAGATTTTGTCTGTGTTCATATTCACGGATGCGATCAGGCCGCGCGTGAACATGACCTGCGGGCGAAGATTTCCGTGCTGGAGGCGGCGGATTTCTACGTTCTTTCGAAAATCAAACAGTACATGGATGACAATAAGGACAGCCGCGTGCTCGTGACGGCTTGCCATGCGGCGCCTTGGAAAACAGGAAAACGCCTGAAAGACGCCGTTCCCTTTGTGGTGGCCGGTAAGAATATCATGCCGGATGACCACGAAAAATTTTCAGAAGTAACCGCGCGGCTTTCGGATCTGCACATGTCAAAAAGCGCCGCCCTGATGCCTTATTTTCTGGCGCGTTAATATCAGTCGGTATCCATCATGGCTTTAATCGTTCAAAAATACGGCGGCAGTTCGGTTGCCAATGTCGAACGCATCAAACGCGTGGCGCGGCGGGTGGTCAAAGCGCGGCGGCAGGGGCATCGCGTGGTCGTGGTCGTTTCGGCTTTGGGGGACACGACAGACGAGTTGCTTCAATTGGCGGGTCACATCACTTCGCGGCCGAGCGAGCGCGAAATGGACATGCTTCTCTCTACCGGAGAGCAGGTGTCGGTGTCGCTATTGGCGATGGCGATTCATCATTTGGGCGTGAATGCCATTTCGTTCACGGGGCCGCAGGTCGGCATCATCACCGATCAGTTTCACACGAAGGCGCGCATCCTGCACATCAACACGGACCGGATTGAAGCGGCGCTTAAAAAAGGCACGATTGTGATTGTGGCCGGGTTTCAGGGACAAAGCAAACTCGGTGACATCACGACTCTCGGCCGCGGTGGTTCGGATTTAACGGCCGTCGCCTTAAGTAAAGCTTTGCGTGCCAAACAATGCGAAATTTACACCGATGTGGACGGCATTTATACGGCTGATCCGCGCATCGTCCCCGAGGCACGGTTGATCCGGCAAATCAGTTACGACGAAATTTTAGAATTGGCCTCGCTTGGCGCTAAGGTGATGCATTCGCGTTCGATCGAGGTCGGGAAAAAATTCAATGTCCCGATTTACGTCCGCAATTCACGGAAGGAAAACGGCGGGACGCTCATTACAAAGGAGACCAAGAAAATGGAAGATGTGGTGGTAAGCGGCATTGCGTTGGCGGAAACGGAAGCTAAGATCACGATTTATAAAGTTCCGGACCGGCCCGGTGTCGCGGCGAAGCTTTTCACGAAACTGGCGGATGCGAATGTGAATGTCGACATGATCATTCAAAATAAAACAGAAACAAAAACGACCGACATTTCATTCACCGTTTTTAAAAACGAATTGGATCGGGCCATGCGCGTTGTCAAAGAAATCGCCAAAAAAATCAAGGCGCGCCATGTTGCCTGCGATGAGAAAATCGCGAAGGTAAGCGTCGTCGGTGTCGGCATGCGCTCCCATTCAGGCATTGCCTCGAAAATGTTCGGTGCCTTGGCGAAGCGGAAAATCAATATCGATATGATTTCGACTTCCGAAATCAAAATTTCCTGCGTGATCGACGGCAGCAAGGGCAAAGAAGCGGTGCGCGCAATCCACAGAGAATTCGGACTTGATAAGAACGGAAAGAAAAAGGCGCGATGACCAGAAAAAAAGGCAAAAAAATCCTGCTGTATGACACGACGTTACGTGACGGTACGCAGTCGGAGGGCATCAGTCTGTCGCTCAAGGACAAGGTTCAAATCGCCCAGCGCCTCGACCGTTTTGGCGTGCATTATATCGAGGGCGGCTGGCCGGGTTCGAATCCCAAAGATATGGGCTTTTTTAAGGAGATCAAGAAGGCGGATATCCGCCGCGCCAAAATCGTGGCATTCGGTTCCACGCGCCGTGCGCATACCAAGGTTGCTGAGGACGCCAATATCAAGGCGTTGCTCGAAGCCAATACCAAAGCCATCACGATCTTCGGTAAGTCCTGGGACTTGCATGTGACACAAGTGTTCCGCACCTCTTTGAAAGAGAATCTGCAGATGATTTACGATTCAGTGTCTTATTTGAAATCCAAAAGAAAAGAAGTGATATACGATGCAGAGCATTTCTTTGATGGTTTCAAAGCCAATCCGGATTACGCCATCAAGACGCTGCAGCAGGCCGCCAAGGCCGGCGCGGCGAATATCACGCTCTGTGACACAAACGGCGGCACGATGCCGCATGAAATCCGCCGCGCGCTTTTACGGGTCAAGCGTTCCGTCAAAACTCCCTTGGGGATTCATTGTCATAATGACGCCGAACTCGCGGTGGCCAATTCCATTCAAGCCGTGGGGGAAGGCTGTGTTTTGGTGCAGGGCACGATGAACGGTTACGGCGAACGCTGCGGCAACGCGAATCTCGTGAGCATCATTCCGATTTTGCAATTCAAAATGGGCCAAAAATGCCTGCCCGCGAGCAAGATGAAGGAGCTGACGCAGGTCGCGCATTATGTGGCTGAAATTTGCAATATGCCGCTTGAAAACAATCAGCCCTTTACCGGCCGCTCGGCGTTTGCCCATAAAGGCGGCGTTCACATCAACGCCATGATGAAATGCGCCAAAACGTATGAGCACATGGATCCGCGCCATATCGGCAATCACCGGCGCTTTCTGATTTCGGAATTGGGAGGAAAAACGAATATCATGCTCAAGGCGCGTGAGCTGCAACTCGATTTGGAAAAGGAATCGCCGGAAACGCGTAAAATTCTCACCGAAATCCAGCGGCTTGAAAATGAAGGGTATCAATTCGAAGCGGCGGAGGCGAGTTTCGAATTGCTTGTGCACCGGCTGATGGGCGAGAAAAAAATGTTTTTTGAAGTGCAATCGGTGGCCGTGCGCACCGAAGATATCGGCAAAGACGGTGCTGTTTCGGTGGCCGAAGTCAAAATCAAAGCCAAAGACAAAGTTCATTTTGAAGTGGCTGAAGGCGACGGTCCCGTGAATGCGCTCGACAAGGCGTTGCGCAAAGCCTTGCGCAGTTCCTACCCGGTGATCGATCAAATCCATCTCACGGATTACAAAGTGCGCGTGGTCAATTCTGAAGCTGGGACCGCCGCCAAGGTGCGCGTTTTCATCGAATTTCAGGATAAAGACAAGTCCTGGATCACGGTGGGGGTGCATGAGAACATTGTTCAAGCCAGCTGGCAGGCCCTCATTGAGGCAATCGAATACAAGCTCCTAAAAGGCTAGTTTTAATGACTTCCGAAGCATTACCTACCCGTTACAATTCCAAAGAGGTCGAGGCGCGACGGTACGCCGAGTGGGAAACCAAGGGGTATTTCCGTCCGCAAAGCGATCGAGCAAAGGCGCATACCGCTAAAAACCGTTACGTCATTGTCATTCCTCCGCCCAATGTGACCGGCATTCTCCACATGGGTCATGCCTTGAATAACACCATTCAGGATATTCTGGTGCGCTGGCATCGCATGAAGGGTCGTGACACCCTGTGGGTTCCGGGCACGGATCATGCCGGGATCGCCACGCAAAATGTTGTTGAAAAAAAACTTGCCAAACAGAAAAAATCACGCCACGACATCGGCCGCGAGACCTTTTTAAAAGAAGTTTGGACGTGGAAGGAAGAGCATGGTGCTACGATCACACGCCAGCTCAGGCGCCTTGGCGCCTCGTGTGATTGGACGCGCGAACGTTTCACGATGGATGAGGGATTATCACATGCCGTGCGCGAAGCCTTTGTGACGCTTTATGAACGCGGCCTTATTTATCAGGGTAATTACATCATCAATTGGTGCCCGCGCTGTCAGACGGCGCTTTCAGATGAAGAGTCGGCGCACAAAGAAATTCAGGGTGGACTGTATCACATCAAATATCCCGTGGCCGGCAAGGGCAGCAAGGCCGAGAAGGTGGGGGAAGATCATATTGTGATCGCCACGACGCGGCCTGAAACGATGCTCGGTGACACGGCAGTGGCTGTGCATCCCGAAGACGCGCGATATAAACATCTTATCGGAAAGAAATTAATCCTGCCCCTGATGGAGCGTGAAATTCCGGTCATCGGGGATGAGTTTGTGGATCCGGAATTCGGTACCGGCATGGTGAAAGTGACTCCGGCGCATGACCCCAATGACTTTGAGATGGGTAAACGCCACAAGCTCGAAGAAATCAATGTCATGCATCCCGACGGTAAGATTAATGCAAACGGCAGACAGTACGAAGGCCTCGACCGTTTTCAGGCCAGAAAGAAAATCATCGCGGATTTGGAAGTCGCGGGGCTTTTTATACAACGGGATTCGCATCTGCACGCGGTTGGCCACTGTTACCGCTGCGATACGATGGTGGAGCCTTACCTTTCCAAACAATGGTTTGTGAAAATGAAACCGCTTGCCGAAAAGGCCTTGAAGGCGCATCGCGCGGGCAAAACCATTTTTTACCCTGACCGTTGGACCAAGGTCTACACGAATTGGCTGGAAGGCATCCGCGACTGGTGCATCTCGCGTCAAATCTGGTGGGGACATCAAATTCCGGTCTGGTATTGCGAAGGTGACGGAGAATGTAAGTTGGCGTGTAAGCAACCGACCGTGAGCCGTAAAAATCCTGATAAATGCCCGCACTGCGGATCCAAAAATTTACGTCAAGACCCCGATGTTCTGGACACCTGGTTTTCATCTTGGTTGTGGCCGTTTTCGACGCTCGGCTGGCCGGACAAAACCGAGGACCTGAAGCGTTTTTATCCCACGTCGGATTTGATTACGGCGCCCGAAATCATATTTTTTTGGGTGGCGCGCATGATCATGGCGGGCCTGGAATTCATGGGGGAGGTGCCCTTCAGCCGGATTTATATTCACGGCACCGTGCGGGCGCAAAGCGGTTTGAAGATGTCAAAATCGCTCGGGAATGCCATTGATCCGCTGGAAGTGATCGATGAAATCGGCGCCGATGCCCTGCGCTTCAGCATGATCATGCTTTCGGCGCAGGATGTGTATCTTTCACGCGAAAAATTCGAAGTCGGACGCAATTTCACCAATAAAATTTGGAACGCCTCACGTTTTGCCTTTCTGAATTTGGAAGGGTTTACCGAGGGTTCCGCGCAATCGCCGTCGGCACCCAAAACCCTGTCGCTTCCGAACCGCTGGATTCTCTCACGGCTGGATACCGTCGCGGCGGAAATCGAAAAGCAGCTCGCCGGATTCAGTTTGGCGCAAGCGGCGACGGAGCTATACCACTTTATCTGGAGTGATTTTTGCGACTGGTTCATTGAATTATCAAAACCCGTTTTCTTAGGCGCGGATCAAAAAGCTAAAACAGAAACCCAGCGGGTGCTCTTTTTTGTCTTGGAGCGGATCTTGAGACTATTACATCCGTTCAGCCCGTTTATTTCGGAAGAAATTTGGCAGCAGTTGAAGGTTGCAGCTCAAGATAAGGATCAGTGGCCGGAGTCTTTGAGCCTCGCCGCTTGGCCGGTTGAAGCAAAACCGTTCAAGGATGCCGAGGCCGAAAGATCAGTGGGCTTGATGCAACAGGCCATGACGGGGATACGTGATTTACGTTCACGCTTGAACATTCCGCCGTCCCAGGAACTGGAGGCGGTCGCGGCTTCTAAAAATAAGGCCGCGCTTCAAATCTTCGAGAGTTTTAAGATGCAAATGCTGAAACTCGGACGGTTAAAGGCGCTCAAAACAGATACCGCTTTCATCAAGAGCCCCTCCTGGATCGG
>JBFHCO010000102.1:0-7033 GCA_041585205.1 Candidatus Omnitrophota bacterium
AGAGGCGAATGCTAAGGAAGAGCCGGAAGATAAAAAGGCCAAAAAGGCACCGGCGCCCACGGAAGAAAAACCCAAACGGGTCAAGGTCACGCGTATGACACTTGAGCAGGTTGAGGCCGCGCTCGCAAACGCCCGAGAAAATATGGGCGGCTATGAATCTGATTATGCCCGTTCGCTGCTCGACCGTAAAAGCGTTTTAGCCGGTCAAACACCCGCCAAATCGCCGCTCAAAAAGGCCGCTTAAATATTCATAAAACAAAGGACAGACTTTGCCGGTCTGTCCTTGTTGTTTTAAAGTGTTCCCTCTTGACACACATTCCAGTTATGGCATACTCAAGCGCGTGATGCATCCTGCATGCTCATCATTTTTATTCTAAGCTCAATCCCATGAAGGAGATAGCACTATGAAGGATTTCAAATTCGACGCCCAGGGGCTTATCGCGGCCATTATTCAGGATGCCGACACGCATGAAGTCTTGATGCTGGCGTATATGGATAAAACAGCGCTGGAACGCACGCTGAAAGAAAAGAAAACCGTTTTCTATTCACGTTCACGCAAAAAATATTGGGTCAAAGGCGAAACCTCGGGCCACATTCAAAAAGTGGAGCAAGCGCTCACCGATTGCGACCGCGACACCGTCTTAATCCGTGTCAAACAAACCGGCGGCGCCTGCCATTTGGGATACAAAACCTGCTTCGTGCATGAACTGAACGAGAAGGGGAGCATTGTGCGCGTCACACAGGAAAAAGTATTCGATCCGGAGAAAACGTATAAATCATGAATGTCACTCCCGATTTTAATGCCTTCAAGCGCCTCGCGCGCAAAGGCAATCTCATCGCCGTTTCACGCAGCATCGCGGCCGATTTGGAAACGCCAGTTTCCGGTTTTTTGAAACTCGCGCGCAGGGAAAAAAACGCTTTTCTCTTGGAGTCCGCCGAACAAGAGGAAAAGATCGGACGCTATTCGATTATCGGTACGCGGCCGGAAGCCGTGCTGACATCGCAAGGGGGGCGCGTCACGCTCAGCCGCAACGGTCGTTCCGTCACGGTGCGCACGAATGAAGATCTGACGGGCGTTCTGGAAAAGACATTTTCAACGTATAAGCTCGCCAATCCGGAGGAATTACCCGGATTCTGCGGGGGCTTTATCGGGTATCTCGCCTACGAGCACGTTCAAAACTTTGAAACCATACGCCTTACGAGTAAAAAGGGCCGCAAAATTCCGGACGGCGTATTCTTTTTAGCGCATGACCTTCTCATTTTCGATCATTTCAGAAAAACCCTGACCTTTTTGAATATTGTCAATGTCGAACGCAGGCGCAATCTGAAAGCGCTTTACCGCCGCGCCGAGAGAAAGATCGAAGGTGCTATCCGGCAGCTTCAGAAACCTTTCCGGCAGCCGGCGGTCACGCGGCAAGTTCCGGCACGCGTTAAGATTCATTCGAATATCACCAAGCGGGCCTTTGAAAAAAAAGTGCGGAAAATCAAAGAATACATCCGCGCGGGTGATTGCATTCAGGTCGTGCTGTCGCAGCGTTTCACGCTGCCTACGGTCAAAGATGATTTTCAAATCTACCGTTCGCTGCGCTCGGTCAATCCTTCGCCGTACATGTTTTATTTCCGTGCCGGAAAATTGCGTTTGATCGGCTCGTCACCGGAACTCTTGGTCAAAAAAGCCGGTAAAGAAGCCGAGGTGCGCCCGATTGCCGGTACGCGCCCGCGCGGAACGACCCCGGCGCAGGATGAGGCGCATGAAGAAAATCTTAAACGTTCCACGAAGGAAATGGCCGAACACTTGATGCTGGTGGACCTCGGCCGCAATGACCTCGGGCGCGTCTGTGAATTTGAATCAGTCAAGGTGAAAGACTTCGCGCGCGTGGAGCGCTATTCGCATGTCATGCATTTGGTGAGCGACGTGGTCGGTAAACTGAAGGGCAAACGGTCTTCGTTTGATTTGCTGCGCGCCACATTTCCGGCCGGAACGGTTTCGGGCGCCCCCAAAATCCGTGCCATGCAAATCATTGACGAGCTCGAGCCCGAAGAGCGCGGTCCTTATGCGGGCTGTCTGGGTTATTTCAGCTTCAATCAGGAAATGGAAATGTGCATCACAATCCGCACGCTGGTCGTGCACGGACGCAAAATCGACGTTCAGGCCGGCGCGGGAATCGTCAAAGATTCCAACCCGGCGCGCGAATACGACGAAACGGTGAACAAGGCCAAAGCGCTGATGAAGGCCTTTGAGCTGCGGGAGAGTTTCTGATGCTTTTGGTCATCGATAATTACGATTCCTTTACGTACAATCTCGTGCAGTATTTGGGTGAGCTGAAATCCGACCCCGTGGTGTTCCGCAACGATAAAATCACGATTCGTAAAATTCAGCGCTTGAAGCCCAAACAAATCGTGATATCCCCGGGTCCCTGCACGCCGAATGAAGCCGGCATCTCCAACGAAGTGATTCGTAATTTCTCGGGCAAAATTCCGATTTTGGGAGTCTGTCTCGGACATCAATGCCTCGGGCATGTTTTCGGCGGCAAAGTCGTGCGCGCCGAACGCATCATGCACGGCAAAACGTCCGAAATCCACCACACCGGCAAAGAGCTTTTCAAAAAAATTCCTGATCCATTCACGGCCACGCGTTATCACTCGCTTTTGGTTGAGAAAAAATCCCTGCCTTCCGTCCTTGAAGTCACGGCTTGGACGGATCAAGGCGAAATCATGGGCCTGCGTCATAAGCAGCATCCGACCTGGGGTGTGCAGTTTCATCCGGAATCCATCTTGACCGCGGAAGGGATGAATATCCTGCGCAATTTTCTCGCCCTTTCAAGGAAGAGGTGATTCACCATGATGTTGCAGGAATTCCTCTCCCGGTTACTTGCCGGTAAATCCCTTTCGGAAAGAGACTCGCAAGCGCTTTTCGCTGCCGTCTTTCAAAAAAAGCTTACGGATACGGAAGCAAAGTCGTTGCTTGTGATGCTTGCTGAAAAAGGGGAGACCGTGGAGGAAGTCGCGGGCTGCCTAAAGGCCTTAAGAAAGCTCGAACCCTCCGTTCACGTTAAAATACCGCATTTAATCGACATGTGCGGCACGGGCGGTGACCAAAGCCATACGTTCAATATTTCAACCGTGGCCGCGCTGGTCGTGGCGGGAGCGGGCGGGCATGTGGCCAAACACGGCAATCGCGCGCTTTCTTCGAAATCCGGCAGCTCGGATTTGCTGGAGGCGCTCGGCGTCAAATTGAGCGCGCCGCGTGCACGCATGATTGAGTCCATTCGCCGCCACGGTATCGGCTATTTTCATGCTCCTTTGTATCACCCCATTTTCTCGCGCGTTCAGCCCTTGAGACGCGCCTTGAAAATCCGCACCGTCTTCAATCTGCTGGGCCCGCTGGTGAATCCCTTAAAACTCGAAGCTCAGGTCATCGGCGTCGCTAAAAAGGAATACGTTCCCATGTTCGCAAAAATTCTTCAAAAAACGGGCCTGCGAAGGGCTCTTATTTGCCACTCCGAGGACGGCCTGGATGAACTTTCAACCACCGCCCCCGCCTCCGTCGCGGAGCTGCGAGAAAGTGGTATCCTTGTAAGGCGGCTGGATCCGGGTCATTACGAGTTCCTGCGGGCCTCCAAAAGAGACTTGCGAGGCGGCAGCCCCAAACAGAATGCCAGGCTGGCCTTGGCCATTCTGGAAGGGCGGCGTACCGGACCGCTGAAAGATACGATTCTTCTCAATGCGGCGGCGGGACTATGGATCTCACATATCGCGGCAACGATCGAAGAGGGTATCTGGAAAGCCCGGCTTTCCCTGGAAAGCGGGAAGGCCCTCGATTCGCTTTCGGGACTGATACGACTGTCGAGGAAGCGATGATCCTGGAAGATATACTCATTCAAAAAAGAAAAGACCTGGAGGAGACAAAGCGCCGATTTCCGCCTCACCGCTTAAAAGACGCGGTCACGCACGCCAAACGCAGCGACGTTCGGTCATTCAAAAAAGCCGTCACCTCCGCACGCGACATCAATCTCATCTGTGAAATCAAAAAGGCTTCGCCTTCGGAAGGCGTTTTGTGCGAGGACTTTCAGCCGCTGCGTATCGCGAGCACGTACGAAAACGCGGGCGCAGCCGCCCTTTCGGTTTTGACCGAAACGCATTTTTTCAAAGGCCGGCCGAGTTATCTCAGAACGATTCGCCAGGTCAGCAAACTGCCGATTTTACGCAAAGACTTCATCCTTGAAACCTATCAGCTCTATGAAAGCGCGCTGCTTGAAGCCGACGCCTTTTTGCTCATTTCCTCGATTCTGACGCCCGAGGAACTGAAATCGCTGATTCAGCTCGGCAAGGAACTCGGCATGGATGCCTTGGTCGAAGTGCACACGGATGAAGATCTCAAAAAGGCCGTGGACGCCAAGGCCGAAATCATCGGCATCAACAACCGCAATCTGAGAACGCTCGCGGTGGATCCGGAGCGGGCCAAGCATTTGATTCCGCATGTCCCAAAAGGCATTCCGATTGTGGTGGAGAGCGGGCTTAAAAAGCACGAGGAACTCATGAGCTACAAGAGTCTCGGTGTTTCGTCGTTTTTGATCGGAACCGCGCTCATGAAGGCGGATGATAAAGCGGGGCTGATTCATTCATTGCTGGGGCTGGATAAAAAATGGAAAAAGTAACAGAAAGGGGGCTTTGCCATGACACGCGTTAAAATATGCGGCAATACCAATTTGGAGGACGTGAAACTCGCCATTGACCTGGGCGCGGATTATCTTGGTTTTATTTTTGCCGAAAGTAAACGCAAAGTCGATATCCCCACGGTACGGGATATCATGCAGGCCGTTCCGCAATTCACCAAATTTGTCGGTGTCTTTGCCAATCAGCCGAAGCAGGATGTGCTCACCATTACGGGCGAGCTCGGCATCAAAATTCTCCAGTTTCACGGAGATGAGACGGGCCTGTACTGCCACTCCTTTATGGAAAAGGGCTATGAGGTCATCAAAACCTTTCGTATCCGCGATGCGATGAGTTTAAAGCGCCTCGGGGATTATGACGTCACGGCGTTTCTCTTTGACACCTTTTCCAAGGAGGAGCAGGGCGGCACGGGCACCACGTTTGACTGGAATTTAATCGAGGATAAACCCTACGTGCATGAAAAACTTTTTCTCGCCGGCGGGCTCAACATTCAAAATCTGCGGCAGGCGATTGAAACGGTGCGCCCCTTTGCGGTGGATGTCGCCAGCGGCGTCGAAAAAAACGCCGGCAAGAAAGATCCGTTTCTATTAAGCCAGTTCATCCGCATCGCCAAGGAACCGTCAGGGGAACATGCCAAAGAATAATACCTTTGTCCAAAAACTCCTGTCGCGCATGGACCGCGTCGACAAGGAGACGCTCAAAAATTACGTCGTGGACCTCGCCGCCGAGAACGCGCGTTATCACGAGGTGCTGGACACGCTGCAGGAAGGCGTGATACTGACCGACGCGCGCGGGCAAATTGAATGGGTCAACGCGCAGGCTGCGGCCTGGCTGGATTTAAAGTGGCGCAAGGAACAGCCGGTCGCGATAGGGTCTTTGATTGAAGACCCCCAATTGGCGCTTTTCCTTAAAGACGCCCTACCGGACTTGACGGAGCGCCGGGTCGAAGATATTCCGGTGCTCAATCCGCGCGAAATCCATCTGCGTGTTTTTTTGATTCCTTTCGAGGCGGGAGCGAAAAAGCATGTTTGTATTTTGCTTGTGAACCGCACCGAAGAACGCAGTTTCGAAATCAATCTCGACCGGCTTTCACGGATTGAATCGCTCGTGCGCCTTGCGGCGGGTGTCGCGCATGAAATCGGCAATCCGCTCAATGCGCTGGGGATTCATCTCCAGCTTCTCAAAAAAGAACTCAAGGAATTGCCGGCCGCCAAGCGGAAGGCGCTTGAAAAGAGCCTCTCCGCTATGACCTCTGAAACGGAGCGGCTGGATCAAATCGTCAAAAATTTCCTAAGCGCGGCTCGCAAACCGCCGCTCAGATTCCGTATGGAGAATCTCAACACGATTTTGGAGGACGCCATTCATTTTGTGGGACCCGAGATGAAGCGCGCGCGCGTTAAAATCGATTTCCGGCCCGATAAAAAACTGCCGCCGTTTCTCGTGGACCGGAACCGGCTTTATCAGACATTCATCAATTTAATGAAAAACGCCAAAGAGGCCATGCCTAAGGGCGGAACGCTCGGCATTGCCGTCGCGCAAAAGGCCAAAATCGCTTCGATTCGCTTTCAGGATCAGGGCATCGGCATTGAGGAAGAAGATTTGCCGCATATCTTTGACGCCTATTTCACCACCAAAGAGGGCGGTGCGGGGCTCGGCCTCATGACCGTTTACAACACCGTCTCCGAACACGGCGGCCGCATTGACGTCGCCAGCAAAAAGGGCAGGGGCACAACCTTCACCATGCTGCTTCCCATCCGCGAACCCAAACTCCAGCTTCCGAAATACGACATGGCTGATAAGAAGTAAATTCCAAACGAGGTCTTTATGGCAATTTTTGCATCCATTCTGTTGGTCGAAGATAATAAAAACACGCTTGAGGGCATGAAACATTTTCTGGAGGGCTTGGATTATGACGTCCTGACGGCTTCCGGAGGAGATGAAGGCTGGAAGCTCTATCAACAAGAAAAACCCGATTTGGTGCTGACGGATATACGCATGCCGGGCATGGACGGCGCCCAGCTCCTTGAAAAAATTCTCGCCAAAAATCCGAATGCGAAAGTGATTCTGCTCACAGCCTACGGTTCGGTGGAGGATGCGGTGAAGGCCATGAAAAAGGGTGCTTTCTATTATTTAACGAAACCCGTCAATCTTGAAGAACTGGAATTCCTGATTAAAAAGGCGCTGGCCAGCACAAACCTCGAAGAAGAAAACAAGGAATTGAAGCAGGCCCTCTTCAAGCAGCGCTTTGACCAGGGAACGATTATCGGTGATTCGAAGGCGATGGCCGATGTCCTGAAAACCGCCGAAAAAGTGGCGCAGTCCAACGCCGCCGTTTTAATCGAAGGCGAAAGCGGAACCG
>JBFHCO010000103.1:0-6866 GCA_041585205.1 Candidatus Omnitrophota bacterium
CCTTTCACGCGATGAAAGTAAAGCGCCGGACCTTCTTTTTTAACGACGCGGTCATAGATTTCAGTGATTTCCAAGACAGGGTCCACCTCCGCATGGATGTCGCGGATCTGACCGCGCTTGCGTAACTCGGATAGAAAATCACTTAGATTTGCATAAGCCATGCATCAACCTCTAGAGGGGAAACATTGAGTTGGAAGAGAAAGCTGAACCCCGGTCAGCTCTCAAATAGAAAGGCTTATTATAAATAAATCACTGCTGTGATTCAAGATACGTAACGAGACGGCTTATATCCTCCGGGAGAGGGCTTTGATAGGCAACCTGCTCATGGGTGCGGGGATGCCGGAAGGCTAAACCCGCCGCGTGCAGCGCCTGTCTGGAAATTTGATCCGAATTGACCCCGTATAACGTATCGCCGAGTACCGGATGTCCCAAATGCGCCAAATGCACCCGGATTTGATGCGTCCGGCCGGTTTTGGGGTGAACCTCAAGGAGGGTGGCATGGCGAAACCGCTTCAGCACACGATAAAATGTCGTGGCATCCTTGCCGCCCGCCGGCTTAATGACGACTTTTTTCCGGCTGAGAAAGGACCGCCCCACCGGTTCCTGAATCATACCCTCATCATGCTGAACGACTCCGCGCACCACGACTTGATACGTTCTTTGAATCGTATGTTTCTTAAACTGATTGGCAAGATTCGCGTGTGCCTTGTTGTTTTTTGCGACCACCAAGATGCCCGAAGTGTCTTTATCGAGACGATGCACAATTCCCGGGCGAATCGGCCCACCGACACCGGAAAGATCCCGCGTATGATGCAAAAGCGCATTCACCAGCGTGTGTCTTAAATTGCCATGCGCCGGATGCACTACCATGCCGGCCGTCTTGTTGACAACAATCAAATCTTCGTCTTCAAACAAAATATCAATAGGGATTTCTTCGGCGCGCGTTTCATTGTCGGCCGGTGCGCGCCAATCAATTTCGACTTTTTCACCCTCCTTCACGCGATAATGGCTGGTGACCTCACGCCCGTCAACACGCACCGCACCGTCTTTAATCAATTTCTGAACTTGAGAGCGGGAAAAATCCTGAGGAAACATCTGCGAAATGAACACATCCAGTCGGTTTCCTTGATACCGGCCGGTGATCGGGATTTCTTTACGCGGCATGACGAGTTGTTTTCCTCAAGACCATCAAAAATACCGCCGCTGCGGTGAAGACTAAGAGACTCCCCCATTGGTTCAAAGTCAAGCCGTACCATAACGGATTATCCCCCCGCCAAAATTCAATCGCGAACCGGCCGACGGCATAACCCGCAAAATATAGCCCCATGATTTCTCCTGTGGCATGTTGTCGAATATACCGGCTGTATAAAAAGAAAAATAAGGCAAAATTAAAAAGGGCTTCATACAGCTGCGTCGGATGAACCGGGTGATCCAAATGCGGGAATGTCACGGCCCACGGGAGTTCGCAAAATTTTCCGTAGCAACATCCGTTTAAAAAACACCCGATGCGGCCGAACGCATGCGCAAAAGCGACGAAGGGCATCAAAAAATCAAAAACGCGCAATACGGACAATCCCTTTAATTTCGAAAAAACGATCACTCCGATTAAAGCGCCGGCCATGCCTCCGTAAAAAACGAGGCCCCCTTCCCAAATGGCGATGATTTCGACCGGATGCGCTGCATACCAGGAAAAATTTTGAAGGACATACAAAACGCGCGCACCCAAAAAACCGGTCAGAATCGTGACAAAAATGAGGTCATAAACTTGATTAGCATTGGGAAAACCTTCCCGCCTGGCTAATCTCAACATAAGAAACAAGGCCGCTAAGACACCCGCCGCCACCATCAATCCGTAGGAATAAAGGTGAAAAGATCCAAATTCGAAAAGAATGGGTTTCATTTGGATTTCTTGAAAAAAACAAGCAGGTACAAGCAAACGCCGATTGTAATAGCAGAATCGGCCAGGTTAAAGACGGGCCACACGCGAAAATCCAAAAAATCAACGACGGCTCCGAACCGGATCCGGTCGATCCAATTTCCGATCGCTCCGCCGAGAATCAATGCCAGCCCCCAACGCGCAAAACGCGGTGCCGGAGGCCTCACTCTTTTTTCACCGTTTGGCAAAATGAGAATTTTTGTGATACAGAGGCGGTATCCGAAATAGATGAGGATCCCAATGCTTAAAGTAATCAAAATAAGAAGAATGCCTTCATGCTGACGGAAAAAACCGAAGGCAATTCCCGTATTTTTTATCAGGGTTAAATGGAAAATACCGGGAAGGACGGCGACGGATGAGCCGTAAACGAGTTCAGTCAGAGCAATGGATTTGCTGATTTGGTCAAAAAGAAGAACGAAGATGACCAGGCTGTAGAATGAAACTAAAGGTGCCGTTTCTTTTTCTCCTCTAGTTCCTGGCATTTGATGCAAAGACGGGCATGCGGCATCGCCATCAGTCTTTTTTGCGGGATGGCTTTAGAACACTCTTCACAGTTGCCATAGGTGCCTTCTTCGATGCGGCGGAGGGCATTGTCAATCATATTCAGGCTTTGCTGCTCGTTGGAAGCAAGCCCCAGGGTGAATTCACGGTCGAAGTTATCGGTGGCCATATCCGCCATATGCAGCGAATAGCCGGACAAGTCTCCCGAGGCCTCCCGTTGGCTGGTATTGAGACTATCCCCTTCCAGATGCTGCAAATCCCCCGCAATTTTGGTGCGGATCTCCTGCAGTATTTTCTTGAATTTTTCGAGGTCTTTTTTATCGTACGCTTTTGCCACTGCGCTCAACTCCTTCGCTCAAAGTCAAAATAAAGGCCGTATTATACGAATCCGCCCCCCATCACGCAAGGTCTTTTGGCGCTTTGGATGGGGCCCCCTCTACGCCTTGTAAAAGTGTACACGATCACGCCGCCAAGCCGGTCAGGAATGGCCTTGGTCCTCCTCGATCCAGACACCGACGCCCCGCTTCTTCATATCCCGCTTCATCGCCGTTACAAACGCCTCGACAACCTTAGGATCGAACTGGCTGCCGGCGCAACGCTCAAGCTCTTGAAAGGCATCTTCAATCGGCCTGCCTGCGTCATAACAACGCGTCGAAACAATGGCATGAAAGGCATCGACGACCGAGACAATACGGGCTTCTATGGGTATCTGATCTCCTTTCAGTCCGCGAGGATAACCCGTTCCGTCATAACGCTCGTGATGGCTGCGGACAATCTCGGCCACCTCTTTAAAATCCGTCAGGGGCTCCAAAATTTTAACGCCCTTCTCCACATGAGTCTTCATGATTTCCCATTCGTCCGGCGTCAAACGGTCCGGTTTCTTTAATACGCTGTCGGGAATGCCGATTTTACCCACATCGTGCAGGATCAATCCCGCAGAAAGGATGTCTTTTTGCCTGCCGGACAGATCGAGCTTCATCTCTTTGGCTACCATCATACCTAAGCGTTCAACCTGATTGATGTGGCCGAAGGTGTAGGGATCTTTGGCGTGCACTTGCTGGGCCAAGGAACGCATGATTTGATAGTACGTTTCTTGCTCTTTTTGGCGCAGCTTTTCTATTTCATGCAGACGCGTTTCAAGTTCCTGATTTTGTGAGATGAGATCCTGATAATATTGCGCATTTTTGACCGCCATGGAGCAATCCTGCGTCAGAATCTGAAAAAAGGAGATTTCGGACGGGGTAAACCGGCAATCGTTCGTCTTTTTCCCCAACAGCAGCAAACCGATGAGCGACTTTTTATAATAACCCGGCACGACCAGCTCAGCCTTGAAATCGGACATCGCTTTCTTTATTTTTTCAAAAGTTTCCGGATTCGTCTGCGAGGTATAGCGGTATCTGCCGTTGTGGCTCCACTTTTCCAGCTGAGGGAGATAGAGATAGTCTTCCTTAATACGCATTTTACGTTTGAGCACCTGAAACCATTCGACCAGCGGGTAATCCATGTCCACTTTCAGCAGGCTTACCGGAAAGCGGCGCGATCCCTTGGAGTCGATGAAAAGAAAATGATTTTTCTTCTCATCAAGGATTAAGAAGGAAGTGTGCGACAATTTAACCTTCGCATCGATGAAGCGCGTGATCATTTTAAGCAGGCGCTCGGGATGCTTAAGACGCACCATGCTTTGAGCGGCGCTCAAAAGCACCTGGTGAAAATCAACCGATTTTTTATCGCCTTTGGCTGCCATAAATACCGTTATCCATTATTCCCGCTGGGATATCTTTTCGCCCGCAAGATGCGCCACTTTTTCGCGCACGTCTTTCTCGAGATATTCCAAGCTCAAAGGTTTGGTGATGTAATTATCCGCACCGTAACGGATAGCTTCTTCGATTTTTTCACGCGTTTCGAGCGCCGTCACCATGATAACCTTAATGTCCGAATAAGTTTCTTTAATCCGCTTCAAGGCCGTCAACCCATCCATGCCCGGCATATGCACATCGAGCAACACAACTTGGGGTTTCACCTTCGGAATCATATCCAAGGCCTCTTGACCCGAAGTGGCCGTACGAACTTGGTACTTTCGCTCTTCGAAAAAGAGTTTAAGAAAATCGCAAATTTCAGGTTCGTCATCGACAACCAGTAATGTTTTCATGCGAAAACCTCCTTAAATTTAATGCGCTCACGTCAATTCAAGCCCCTCATGAAGTCGCTTGAGCGGGACTTGTTTCAGATAAAGGATCCGATCCGATTTTATCGGTATACGGCAATTGAACGATAAAAAGACTGCCCTGCTTCGGCCGGCTTTCCACGCGAATTGATCCGCCATAACGATGGACAATCTGCTTGGTCACAAAAAGCCCCAATCCCAACGCCCCGTGGCGAGTCGTAAAAAATGGATTGAAGAGCTTATCGATTAATTCCTGTCCCAACCCTTTTCCCGTGTCGGAAATACGGATAATCCAAATTTGATCATGCGGATCATAATCGAGCTCTGCGTGCACCTTGCCGGGCGATTGAATCGACTGAACGGCATTTAAAATTAAATTAAAAAAGATTTCCCGCATTTCATGGATATTCGCCTTATATGGCGGAATGTCCGGTGTGACGGATCGGGTGATTTCAATCCCCTCCAGGGAGGTCTGATAAGACACCAAGGCAATGGTATCGGCAAGAACCTGCTCGAGCGAGAGAGATTCCTTTTTGCCCACCGTTCCTTGCGTAAACATCAAGAGCTTGCGTGTGATGTCAGCCGCCCGTTTCGTTTGTCTGACAATCGTTTTCAACACCTCTTCCACATTGGGTTCCAGATGATCCCGGTCCTTACGCAGCAACAACACTTGCGCTTTACCGGAAATGATTGTCAGCGGATTGTGAATTTCATGCGCGATGCCGGTTGCGAGCTGCTCGATGGCGGCAAGCTTTGTTTTCTGAATCAATTGGGATTGGCTGTCCTGCAGCTCGGTGGCTGCCTGCTTCAATTCCGAGTATTGAGCCGCGATTTTCACGCTCTTCGCGATCGAATCCGAAAATTCACGGAACAGCTGAAAATCCGCCTGATCGAATTTCCGGTCAGGCTGCGGTGATGAGATCGCGAGCAGGCCCACCACTTCTTTTTGAACGAACAGCGGAATAATCCAGCCCGCACGCAAGGCGTCAAAATCATGCGCGAGGCGGTTGGCGTCCTGCCAGGAAACCATGCGAAAAATGCGGTTACGAATCAACACATGCGGACCCGAATCCCGGATGAGATGAATCAAAGGCGCTTCGGGCGACAAATGAACCTTCCGATAATCCGAAACATTCCAGCCATAACCGGCGATGATTTTATACTTCCCCTTGGGTGAAACCGGCAACACCAATGCCGCCGTTTTAAGATGGAGGATTTCACCGAATGTGTTGACAATCAAATTACCGAGCTCTTGAAGATCCAGCGTCAATCTCAGATCTTCAGCCAAGCGCATCAACGCTAAGTGCGCGTAACTTTTCTTCTTAAACAAAAACCGCTTAAAGATTTCGACAAACAATCCGTCCAACGGCTTGTAGGCGACAATTGCCAATAAGGTCATGAGGCAAAGCAGGAACAAAGGGTTAGCCACCCAATGAAGAATCGGAAATTGCCCTTTTAACAGATAAAGACTCTGAAAAATTGCAGCGCCCAGAAGAAATAAACTGACCCCCACAAGCAAACGCTTAAGAACCCTTTTACGCCTTCGAATATAAGGCTTTTTCATCGTGCTTGGACCGCCTCGAGACATTTTTCACAGAGATGCTCATGCTCCACATGCATGCCCACCTTTTTAGAATAATTCCAGCAGCGTATGCATTTTTTTCCTTCGGCCTTCTCAATGACAAGATCCATACGCGCACGGGCGGTTAAAGACGGCATTTCAACTTCAACGGAAGCCATATTGTCCCGCTTGCCGTTTAACCATTCAACCTGAGAAGCAATCAAGACGCGCGGCAACTCCTTGAGATGCTTGTTTAGGATTTGTTTGGAACGGTCATGCTCAATCCGCAGCAGAATCTTGGAATCCAGGCTTGAGCCAATCACCTTTTCTTCCCTTTTTTTCTCAAGGAATGGCAAAACGGCATCGCGCACTTCGCGAATATGTTCCCATTCATCATAAGATGCGGCGTCTTCCCGCGCATGTCGCTCCGGATCTTCCCACCGGCTTTCATGCACCGAAGCAACGCCGGCTTCAACGGAAAACGACTTCCATACCTCTTCTGTCGTAAACGGCAGAATGGGTGAAAGGATTTTGGTGAGACTCTTCAATATGTGAAAGAGTGCTGTCTGGGCCGATCGTCTTAAGAAGGCGTCCTTACCCGCAGTATACAAGGTATCTTTTAAAACATCAAAGTAATATGAACTTAGGTCGACAATGCAGAAATCATGAATTTCACGGTAGATTTGGTGAAATTGAAACCGCTC
>JBFHCO010000104.1:0-6505 GCA_041585205.1 Candidatus Omnitrophota bacterium
AGGCATTTTGGGCTCTCTGCGCGCCGGTCGTATCATCCCGAACCGGAGAAAGTATCCGCGCGTCAAATCGCATAACCTGATCAAATGCGTCAAACTGGATGGCGTACAAAGCGATCAAGTGAGCAATTTGACCGATCTCTCCGAAGGGGGACTTCAGTTTGTCAGCCGTGACCGGATCGAACCCAATTCCAAGCTGGAATTGCAGGTGAATTTGCCCGAACAGGGCAAGCAGATCTCGGTCAGCGCGCAAGTGCGCTGGATTCGTTCCGTCGTTCGGGAGCATGTTCATTACCGCGCGGGCGTCTCTTTCGAGCAGATGCAAGCTGAAGACCGCGATGCGATTCACCGCTACGTTGCGGAACGTTTGAATTAACATTTGTCCAAGTAAAGGCTGCTGAACGCAAATCTTTTCTCTCTCCTGGCCGTTCTGCAGCCTTTTTCTTTTCCGTCCGTTGACCCTGCTTTCAATCCCCGTTAGAATACCGTCTCATGCAGGCCGATTTACACCCGTCCCGAACCGAACGTCTCTCTGAATTTGAATGCCGCCGCTGCAATCAATGCTGCATGCAGCCGGGGTTTGTCTATCTGAAGGAGGCCGACCTCCCGGCCCTCGCGGCCGGCCTCGGCCTGACGGAATTTGATTTTGTGAACGCTTATTGCGATTTGGAAAACCGCCGCCGGCTGGTCTTAAAGAAAAAAGCGAATGAGCATTGCGTCTTTCTGACCGAGGCGGGCTGTTCGGTGTACGCGGCACGTCCCGCGCAATGCCGCGACTTTCCGCGTGCGTGGCGCACCGCGCGCAGCTTCGATTATTGCGAAGGCTTGAAGGCCCTGGCCCGGTCATGAGAAAATTGACCCACGCCGAGCTCCTGCGCCGGCAGCGGGAAAAAGACGCCGCCCGGCTGCCTTTCGTGCTCGTCCTCAATAATATCCGCAGCCTTTACAATGTCGGATCCATTTTCCGCACCGCGGACGGGGCCGGGGTCGAAAAAATCTGGCTGTGCGGCATCACGGGCATCCCGCCCGACAATCAGATATCAAAAACCGCGCTCGGTGCCGAAAAGTCCGTGCCGTGGGAATACCGCGAAACCGCCGCCGCAGTCATCCGCGAACTCAAACAGAGCGGATATCAGATCGTGCTGCTGGAACAAACGGAGCAGAGCGTCGATTGCCATACATTCATCCCGCGTTCACCCGTGTGCCTTGTCGCCGGCAATGAAATCAGCGGCGTTTCCGACGAATTGGTCGGCTTAAGCGACGCCGCGATTGAAATCGAAATGGAAGGGCTTAAGAATTCCCTGAATGTCGCGGTGGCGGTCGGCATCGCGGCCTATCATTTCCGGCATCAGTTCAAGCTCGCCCGTTCCTCCGCTTGACGGTTTTGAGAAAATGCGCCGTCCTGCAAAAGGTTGCGCATGCCCCTAAGAGGTAATATGATATGTTTCGTTCCGTTCCGACTCCGATGAAAAAACGTTTGCACGCGCTATTTTCAGGTTCCGTTCAGGGCGTGGGCTTCCGCTTCGCGGCGGAGCGCCTTGCGCGGCGTTATCCGGTGACGGGCCATGTGCGCAATTTGGCCGACGGCCGGGTGGAGCTTGTGGCCGAAGGGGAGGAAGCGACGGTGCGGGAATTTTTCAACGCGGTGAAACAGGAAATGAGTGACTGCATCCGCCACACGGATACGGAGTGGTCGGAGGCGCAGGGCCAATTTCAAAAATTCGGGATCGCCTTTTAAATATGCGTTACGCCATTCTGTCGGATATCCATTCCAATCTGGAGGCCCTTGAAACGGCGGCGGGGCATGCCGAGACGAAGCAAATCGACCGCTGGATTGTGCTCGGCGACACGGTCGGTTACGGCGCGAACCCGAATGAATGTTTCGAATGGGTGGTCAATCACGCGCAGCTTTTTATCATGGGTAATCATGAAAAGGCCGTGATCGACCCCAAGCTCAGGGAATGGTTCAACCCCCTGGCGCGTGAAGCGATTATCTGGACGGCCGGCATCCTGGCCGAACCTTTGAAAAAAAGAATCGCGGACCTGCCTTTTTTAAAAATCGAAAAGGGCATCACCTGGACGCACGGCAGTCCCGACAAGCCGGAAGATTTCCGGTACCTGACGCGCTTTGAAGATGCCGCGCCTTCCTTTCAATCCATGGAAAATGACGTTTGCTTCGTGGGGCATACGCATGTGCCGTGCTGTTTTTGCCTGAGCCGAAAATCGACCGAATATCTCGCGCCCGGTGTGACCGAGCTGGCCGCCGGCGAGCGCTACATTCTCAACCCGGGCAGCGTCGGGCAGCCGCGCGACCGCGACCCGCGCCTGGCCTTCGGGATTTATGACGACACCGCAAAGACTTTCGAAATCATCCGCCTCGAATACGACAATCAAAAGGCCGCCGAAAAAATCCGCAAGGCGGGCCTGCCGCGCTATCTGGCCGACCGACTGCTATGACCAAACCGGAAGCCGTCAAAAAAATCCAAAAGCTCCGCGAGGAGATCGAAGTCCACAACCGCAAATACTATGTGGAGGCGAAGCCGGTGATCACGGACCAAGCCTTCGACAAACTGATGAGGGAATTGATCGAGCTTGAAAAGGAATACCCCGATCTTTTGACGCCGGACTCTCCCTCGCAGCGGGTGGGCGGCGAGCCCTTGAAAGAATTTCACACCGTGACGCATAAAATCCCGATGCTTTCGCTCGATAACACGTATTCGTATGACGAGCTGCGGGATTTTGACAAGCGCGTCAAAAAATTTCTCAATAAAAACAAAATCGAGTATTTCGTGGAAGAAAAAATCGACGGCGTGTCGATTTCGCTCACCTACACCAACGGCCTGCTGACGCTGGGCGCGACGCGGGGCGACGGCCAAAAGGGGGATGACATCACGGAGAATTTGAAAACTATCGGCTCCATCCCTTTGAAAATTCCGGCGGATCCGAAAAGCTATCACCACCGCATCCCGCGCGTCCTTGAAGTGCGCGGCGAGGCCTTTATCCCGCACAGGCAGTTCGAGCATATCAATCAGGAAAAGGAAAAGGCGGGTGAAGAGCTCTTTGCCAATCCGCGCAATGCGTGCGCCGGCAGTTTGAAGCAGCTCGATTCGAAGCTGGTCGCGGCCAGGCGGCTTGACGCCTTCATTCACGGCCTCGGGCATTTGGAAGGGGTGGGGGAACCCAAAACGCAGGACGAGGTGTTCGCGTGGTTTCAGTCGCTCGGATTTAAAACCATCCGGCACACGAAGGTGTGCGAGGATATCGAAGCCGTCTGCAAATTCATCGAAAGTTACGCGGCGAAAAAAGACAATCTCGATTATGACATTGACGGCATGGTGGTCAAAGTCAATCCGCATGCGGTGTGGAAATCACTCGGCATCACCTCCAAGGCGCCGCGTTACATGGTGGCTTATAAATATCCGGCCGAACGCGCGGAAACGGTGCTGGAAGACATCAAGGTGCAAGTCGGGCGCACGGGTGTGTTGACGCCCGTGGCCCTTTTAAAACCCGTGCGGCTCTCGGGCACCACCGTGTCGCGGGCAAGCCTGCACAATCAGGATGAAATCGAAAGGCTGGATGTCCGGATCGGCGATCACGTGCTCGTTGAAAAAAGCGGCGAGATCATTCCGAAAGTCATCGAGGTGCTCAAGGCCAAAAGAAAACCGCATGCCGCGAAATTTCATTTTCCGGCGCATTGCCCGGTTTGCCGCGGCAAGGTCGAGCAGGCGGGGGGCGAAGTCGCCGTGCGTTGCATCAATCCGTCCTGCTCCGCGCAGATCAAGGCGCATATCCGCCATTTCGCCCAGCGCGACGCCATGGATATCGAACGGCTCGGCACGGTGTGGGTGGATCAGTTCGTGGAACGCGGGATGATCAAGGATTTGGGCGACATTTACAATCTTGATTTCGACAAGATCGTCCGGCTTGAGCGCATGGGGCAGAAATCGACCGAAAATCTGTTTGAGGGCATTGAGAAAAGCAAAAAGCAGCCGCTTCACCGTCTGATTTACGGCCTCGGCATTCTGGATGTGGGCGAACACGCGGCGCATATCCTCGCGCAGAAATTTCAGAATCTCGACAAACTGGCGAAGGCCGATGAAGAAACGCTGCAGGAAATCCGCGAAATCGGACCCGCGACCGCGCATTCCATCGTGCAGTTTTTTAAGCAGGAAGGCACGAAAAAGATTCTCGAAAAACTGCGCAAGGCGGGTGTGCGTTTTGATCTTGTTGAAAAGGTGAAGGCCGGCACGCCCTTCAGCGGCAAAACGGTTGTGATCACCGGGACGCTTGAAAAAATCGAGCGCAAGGACGCGGAGGCGCTGGTGCGCGGGTTCGGCGGCCATCCTTCCGGCAGCGTCAGTAAAAAAACAGACTTCCTCGTGGTCGGGGAAAGCCCCGGCTCCAAACTCGACAAGGCCAAGCAGCTCGGCATTCAAATCCTGCACGAAAAGGATTTTTTCGACCTCCTCAAAAAATCCGGCTACCAACCCTCATAGTCAATTTCAAACCTAAAAAAATACATTTTACTTGATCTTTGGGCGGCTGCGCCAAACCCTCAGCGCTCCGCTCAAGAGCTCCGGAACAGCTCCCTTAATCGCGCTCCCTTGAAGCCAACATTTCCGCTTGTCCTGCGACGCCGGTTTTAAGTAAACCGGCGCAGCTTCGGCGAGAGCGTGACGCTCTCGTCCGAGCTGAAACGTCAGGCCGGACAGAACCGTCTAGGTTCTGCCGAGACTGCATCGGCCCATTGGGGGCCGGTGTCCTCCGGACAACGGAAATGTTGTCTCGGGAGCGCTGATTAAATTCGCCGCCACAGCAATGCAAAGAGCAGTGTTCTTGTCCGGCAGGGACGTTAGAGGTCCTATTTCCTATGGGAATGGGAAATAGGGACTCGCACGAGTGAGCACCGCTCAAACCGGCTTTAATGTTATCGCGGTGCGAACGTTCCCGGAGGACAAGAACACTGCTCTCCGTATAGCGGCGGCCGGAAGATTAAGAGGGGTTGCGGGATGGCCGATATTTAGGGGTATGAAAGCAGCGGCGGCGGCGGAGATTCCCTTCGAAGAGTTTTTCGCGTACCTTTCGGTTGAGAAAGGCCTCGCTCAAAACACGCTCACGGCCTATCGCCAGGACCTCGCCGGTTACCGCGATTTTCTCAAAGCGGCCAAAATCGGCGGCTGGGCGCAAATCAAGCGCAATCATATCCTGAAATATCTGATGAGTGAAAAAGACCGCGGCCTTGAAGCGCCTTCGATCGCGCGGCGGCTTGTCTCCATCAAGCTCTTTCACCGTTTTTTGCAGAAGGAACGTTATCTGGAGGACGACGTCACAAGCGTCCTTGAGTCGCCGAAGCTGTGGAAAAAATTGCCGCATTTTCTCACGCCGAGAGAAATGGAAGCGATTCTCAAAGCGCCGGATGTCAAAAAGGAAAGCGGACTGCGCGACCGCGCGCTGCTTGAATGCCTTTACGCGGCGGGCATCCGCGTATCCGAAATGACGCAGCTTAAATTAAGCGATGTGAATCTGGAAAACGCCTTCATCAAATGCCGCGGCAAAGGGGATAAGGAGCGCATTGTCCCGATCGGCCGGCAGGCCGTCGAGGCTTGCGAGCATTATCTCGCGAAAGTCAGAAGCAAGCAGAAAGCTCACACGGAGCATTTCTTTTTGGGCCGAAACGGCCGCGGGCTGACGCGCCAGTTTGTGTGGCAGTTGATCAAACGGTACGCGAAGGCGGCCGGGATTTCAAAATGCATCACGCCGCACACCTTCCGGCATTCGTTCGCGACGCATTTACTTGAACGCGGCGCGGATTTGCGCATTGTCCAGGAATTGCTCGGCCATTCCGACATTTCCACGACTCAAATCTACACCCATGTCTCGCGCGACCGGCTGAAGGGCATTCACGCCAAATTTCATCCCCGCGGTTAGTCTTCAGAATCGTAGAAATACGGTAGTCTCTGTGATATACTCAAACCTTCTTAAGAGGAGACTATGAAACACATTACAAGTTGGCTGATCCCGGCGGTTTTTTCTCTCAGTGTGTTGATTTTAGGCCTCCCGCGGCCCGCTTCGGCGCAGGAAGCAATCAAGGAGCCTACGCTGGAGCTGGAACGCATGGAAAGGGATTTGACGGATCTCAGGCGCAAATCGATGCAGACGCGGCTTTCGAGAATGGAGCGGCGCGTGGCGAGGCTCGAGCAGGAACAGAATTTCAATGAAGAGAAAATCCGCAATCTGGAACGGCTTGTGGATGATTTACGCCGGAAACTCACCCGGATTTGAGCTCCTTCAGAGCAAATTGACAGAGTAGCCGGGCTTTTTGTATATTACGGTATCGCCTTCCCTACGGCGGGGGTATCAACCCTCGCTAACTTACGGTAAACCGACAGGTTATGAACGAGACGGAAGGTAGGGGTCTTTTCTGGGGCGCTATCGTCTAGCCTGGTCTAGGACATCAGATTCTCAATCTGGTAACACGGGTTCGAATCCCGTTAGCGCTACCATTTAT
>JBFHCO010000105.1:0-6432 GCA_041585205.1 Candidatus Omnitrophota bacterium
GAGAAAGTACATGGGGACCAAAACAATTTCCCAGAATACGTAGAAAAGGAACAAGTCCAGCGCGAGAAACGTGCCCATCATGCCCGTTTCAAGCAGAAGATAGAGGAAGTAGTATTCCTTCTGCCGTTCTTGGATGCCGAAGGATCCGATGCAAGCCAATAGCGATAGCAAGGCAGTGAGGGCTACCATGGGGAAGCTAATCCCGTCGGTGCCGACCAGGTAATGCACATTGAATTGAGGAATCCAAAGCGCCTTTTCAACCATCTGAAAACCGGCAAGGCTGGGATCGAATACAAAAAGCGCCCAAAGTGCCAAAAACATGACCACCGCCGTCGTAAAGGTTGCCACCCATTTGATGGCCGAAACCGCTGACTTTGGTATACATAAAATTAACAAACCCCCGATTAAAGGGGTAAAAATGATCCAAGTTAAAAGATGGGATTCCATATTTAACAACTCCTTTTATTGACTGAATTCCACAAAGATAAGTATCAAGACGCCGAAAAAGACAAACAGGAGATAATTCTGCACAAAACCCGTTTGAATTCTTCTGACGAAGGCACTCGTCAACTGCGTGATATAGCCCACAAGGTTGACGATACCATCGACGATGTATTTATCAATCCAGTTTTGAATGTCACTGCCCCTAAGCGTCGCAAGTCCTGTGCCGTTCACCGCGCCGTCAATGGCCTTTTCATCGAATCGGAAAAGCACCCGCCCCAGCGCCATAAAGGGCCGGACGATGACTGCCGAGTAAAGCTCGTCAAACCAGAGTTTGTTGATTGAAGCGACGTAAAGCGGCCGGAAGAGACGTCCCATGGATTCTGAAAGCGAGGGTTTCCAAAGATAACATAGCGCCGCCAAGAAAATTCCCCCGAGCCCCGCGGCAATCGAAGAACCCATCACCGTCCAGTTAATGATATGTTCAGCATGTTCGGCCCCATGACCATGCATAAAAGATTGAAACCAGTGCCCCATCCAGGGAGAGCCCGGCAATCCCACGACGATGGAACCGATCGCGAGTATCCACAGCGGGATGGTCATGACAGCCGGGGATTCATGGGCATGAATTTTCGGATTGCGGGGTTTGCCAAAGAAAGCCAAAAAGACGAGGCGAAACATATAGAACGCGGTCAGGAACGCGGTGAGTAACAGCACCCCATAAATAAACATATTGCCGGAACTGTGCGCAGCGAGCAAAATTTCATCCTTACTCCAAAAACCCGCCAAGGGGGGTACCCCCGCGATCGCAAGCGAGGCGATCACAAAAGTGGCTGCCGTTGACTTCATTTTACCGAACAGGCCTCCCATATCTTTCAAATCCTGCGTCCCAGTGCCGTGAATCACGCTGCCCGCGCCCAAGAACAGGAGGGCCTTGAAGTAGGCATGCGTCATCAGATGAAACGTTCCGGCGCTTTGACCTCCGAGACCCATCGCGGCGACCATATAACCCAGTTGAGAAATCGTGGAATACGCGAGCACCTTTTTGATATCCGTGGCCGTCAAAGCGATAAAGGCCGCCATCAATGCCGTAATCGTTCCGATGGCTGCGACGACCGGCAGGACTTCAGGAACCGCGATGAATAATTCAAACGATCGGGCCACGAGATACACACCGGCTGCCACCATCGTTGCGGCATGAATCAGCGCGCTGACAGGTGTCGGGCCTTCCATCGCGTCCGGCAGCCAAACATGGAGCGGGAATTGCGCCGACTTGCCGATGGTACCGCAAAAAATAAGCAAAGCCGCAAGAGGGAGCAAGGCGGATTGTGAATGATGCGCGGCATCGTGCAATTTTTCAAAATTCAATGTACCGGCCGCGATAAATAAAGTCATGATTCCCAGAAGAAAGCCCACATCGCCGACGCGGGTTGTCAAAAAAGCTTTCAAGCCGGCATTGGAAGCGGAATTTTTTTCGAACCAAAAACCGATCAATAAATAGGAACAAAGCCCCATTACTTCCCAGGCCATGAAGAACAAAACGTAATTATCGGCGATCACAAGCGCCAGCATGGCAGACATAAAAAGCGAAACGTAAGCAAAGAATCGCGAGTAGCGCGGGTCACCGTGCATATAGCCCATGGAATAGATCTGAATGAGTGTTCCCACGATGGTGACGACAAAAAGGAGCGTGCCGGAAAGAGGGTCCAGAAGATAACCAAATTCAAGCGCGTAAGGACCTAGGTGAATCCACAGCCCTTCGTTAGCGACATGCCCGCCCCGGGCAATAAAAGTCATAATGGGGATCGCGAGCGCAAGGGATAAGGAACTTGTGGCCACTGAAATCCATGCCGCAAAACCTTTAAGATAACGCCCAAAAAGAATATTAATCACAAAGGCGACGAACGGAAAAACAGGGATTAAATAAGCGTATTCGGTCATTTTCGTTACCACTTCATTAAATTGATATCTTCCGTTAACACGGTTTTACGCACACGATATAGCGCCAACACAATTGCGAGTCCCACTGCCGCGGCCGCGGCTGCCAGTGCAACGACGAAAATAGCAAAGACCTGCCCCACTTCAGGTGAAATCGCCGTGGTCCTGGAGAAAGCAACCAGGTTAATGTTGACGGAATTAAGAATCAGTTCGATGGAAATTAAAATCCCGATGATGTTGCGGCGCACCAAGGCGCCATAAATACCGATTGCAAATAAGATCGTTCCAAAAATTAAATAGTGCTCTAAGGGAATCAACATTATTTCCGATCTCCTTTAGCAACGACAATGGCACCGATCAATGCAGCGATAAGAACCACCGAAATAACTTCAAACGGAAATACAAAAGGGCCGAGCAGGACTTTGCCAAGCATAGCCGTGTCGACCAAGAAGTTTGCATTTTGAGGCTGTATCGGCCAGGGCGCCTGCATGATTACGCGCGCCAAAATGGATACAAAGGCCACAATACCGATGAGAGCAAGCCAACTCTGTTGATTATTTTGTTGCACCGTCTTATCTCCCAAACGCTCGGTCAACATCACCGCAAAAATGACAAGGGTCATTACGGCGCCCACATAAACCAAGATTTGGACCATAGCGAGAAATTCGGCGCGCAAGGCGATGAATATTCCGGCGATTCCGACCAGTACGGCGGCAAGAGCTAGAGCGGCATGGAATAAACTTCTGAGTGTGACCACACCGATGGCCGCGACAATGCTTATTATCATGGCAGCATAAATTCCGAATTTCACGAGTAAGTCGAGCATTGGCATGATGTTAATCCGCTAAATCGTAAAACCTTTTTTCCCGAACATAAGGTTTGTTCAGTTGCGTAAAAATCCAAAAAGATACACCCAGTATCAAAATAGAGCTAGTGATACGGACGGGTAAACTCGCAAAGTACCAACTACCGGCCACAAAAATATTGATAAAAGTGAGCGGCAATAAAAATTTCCAGGCCAAGCCCATCAGCTGATCCACGCGCAGACGCGGCAGTGTGCCGCGGAACCAAACCATGATAAAGATCAGGCAGAAAGTCTTAAGCGTAAACCACAACCAGGATGGAAGGATCGGTCCTTGCCAACCGCCCAAAAAGAGCGTGACTGTCATGGCTGAAATCGTAAAGGCATTCATAAATTCCGCCATATAGAAAAGAGCGAATTTCATCCCGCTGTATTCGGTATGGAAACCGGCCACGATTTCGGATTCCGCTTCCGGCAAATCGAAAGGGGAGCGGTTACATTCCGCCACACCGCACAGAAAAAAGATGACAAAGGCCACAAAACCCCACGGGCGGAAGACAAACCAATTAAATCCCATCCAACCCGATTGGGCCTCAACGATGGTATTTGTGGAGAGACTTTGAGCCGCCAAAATGACAGGAACCACGGATAGCACCATCGGGATTTCATAGGAAACCATTTGAGCAACCGATCGCATACCGCCCAATAAGGAAAATTTGTTGCGCGAACCCCAGCTTGCCATAAAAATCGCGATGGTCGTGGTTGAGGAAACCGCAATGAAATAAAGAAGACCGACATTGAGATCCACCGCCGTCATATTGCGGCCGAAAGGGATAACAGCAAACACAAGCAATGCGGGCGCCACGATCAGGATCGGAGCGAGGAGGTGCGTTACCGGATCCGCGTTGCGGGGGATGATGTCTTCTTTGGTCAGCATTTTGACGCCATCCGCCAGCGGTTGAAGCAATCCGAATTTACCGACCCGATTGGGTCCGATCCGGTTTTGCATCCGTCCCACGACTTTTCGTTCAAGTAAGGTGAGGTACATCATAATCACCGGTCCCAATACCGCAATGGCGCCCATACTGATCGCCATGGATGTGATCAGCGTCATCCATTCCGGTAAAAAGACACCCGCTAAATTCAACATGCTTTGTTTGAGATTAACAAAAAGGGCGTCCATGTTTATTTTTGTTCCGGTTGATCGGGTTTAGGAGGCGAGGGCGGAGGTGTTGCGTTTCCGGGCTTCGGCGGTTCCGGCGGCTTTGCGGCCTTGGACGCAGCCGCCTGCGCGGCCGCCTTTTTCTTTTCTTCGGCTTCGCGGCGCCTTTGATCAATCGCCTCGGCATCCGTGGGTCTGATTTTGTGAAAATACTCATTCGATTTCAGCAAATCATCACGATGGTAGAGCAGTTTTTCCTGACGATTTGCATTGGCAACTTCGAATTCATGATCCATATAAATGGCATCAAAAGGACAAGCTTCCTCGCAGATACCGCAATTCATGCAGACGGTCAGATCAATATCAAACGTGGCCGGACGCTTGAGCGGGCGCCCCTCTTTGTCGAATTCGCGCACGATGTAGATGCATTTCGGGGGACATTCTTTGGCGCAAATATCACAAGCGACACAGCGTAAGTTTTCGGGCGTTCCGTCATAGACGAGAAATGGAAAATTTCTGAAATTTTCTTTCTCCGGCAGACGTTTTTCGGGATATTCAACCGTAAAAAGTCCGCCTTGATTCGCCGGCCGGAAATAAGAGGCGATAAAATTCTTAAACGTAACCATCAAACCGCGCAGAACGCCGGAACCGAAAAACATCAGTGATCCACCTCCCCCAGAACGATATCAACACTTCCGAGGATGATGATGGCATCCGCCACTTTATGTCCGATACATAAATCTTCCAAGATCGTTAAATTAATGAGCGAGGGGGCGCGCACATGGTAACGCCATGGCTGGGGAGAGCCGTCACTCACGAGATAAAAGCCCAACTCTCCTTTAGGGGCCTCGACCCGGCCGTAGGCCTCACCGACCGGCGGTTTAAAATTACGGGGTGATTTCAAAAAAGGCACCATTTTCTTGCTGACCAACTCTCCGGAAGCGGGCATTTGTTTGAGAGCTTGTTCGAGGATTTTGAGACTTTCACGCATTTCAAGGATTCGAACATAATACCGGTCATAAACATCGCCTTTTTTTCCAAGCGGAATCCGGAAATCAAAACGATCATAAACTGAGTATTTGTCAGTTTTACGAATGTCGTAATTGACACCGGAGGCTCGCAGCATGGGGCCCGTAATACTGGCATTGATGGCCAGCTCCGGAGGCAGGACACCGACATTTTGGCAGCGCATGCAAAGAATTTCATTTTTCGTCAAAAGTGTTTCGAATTCATCCAGAAATTTCGGGAATTCTCTGACGATTCCTTTGATTTGATCGATGAAAGCCGGGCTGAGGTCACGTTTTACGCCGCCGAAACGAAAATAATTGCACATCATGCGAGAACCGGCGACACCCTCGAAGATATCAAGAATTTTCTCTCGCTCGCGGAAAGCATAAAGTACCGGCGTAAAAAATGCACCCAAATCGTTCAGCAAGAAGCCGATAACCGAAACGTGATTCACAAGGCGTGTGAGTTCAGCCATGATGACGCGGATGTATTGCGCTTTTTCGGGGACTTCGATCGCCGCCAGTTTTTCCACGGCAAGGGCATAACCGAAATTGTTAGACATCGAATTGAAGTAATCCAAACGGTCAGTGTAAGGCATCGAACCGAGATAAGACATATTTTCGGCGATCTGCTCATGATTGCGGTGCAGATAACCCATCACAGGTTTCAGCGATACGATCGCCTCGCCGTCCAGCACCACATTCATACGAAAAACACCGTGCGTGGAAGGGTGCTGCGGTCCGATGTTGACTTCAAGCGTTTGCGTATCAATCGTGGAAGCCGCGTCACGCGCCTGAAATGTTTTTTGTTGAAGTGCCGTCGCCATTTTATGCCTCTGCCTCGGATGATTTTTTAGCGATGGCCCGTTTCCCTTGTTTTTTAAGCTCTTCGGCAAATCTGCGCAAGTTTTCGGGAACGGAAATATGATGCCGATCCAGCCAAACAATATCCTCTATCTCAAGAATTTCGGAGTCCTCTTGCTGATAGTCTTTCCGCATGGGAAAACCCTCGAACCCCTCCCACATAAAAATACGGCGCAAATCAGGATGATTTATGAAATGAATGCCGTACATGTCGTAGA
>JBFHCO010000106.1:0-6391 GCA_041585205.1 Candidatus Omnitrophota bacterium
GATAAAACATCCATCGCGGTTCCGTTTATCGAGGACGACATCGTCGGGGTCATCGCATTGTGGCAAAAAATTGACTCCCAGCCTTTCACAAAGATCGATTTGGAAATCCTGAAATCGCTTTCCGAGCAAGCGGTGGTCGCGATCAAAAACGCGCGTTTGTTCGAGGAAACGGAGCAGCTGACGCTCGGAACGATTAAAACGATCAGCCATTTGCTGGAAGATTATCTCGGCGAGCGGCATCAGTTACCCATCTTAAGGGAAATTGTCATCGAAATGGGTAAGGAATTGCAGCTTTCCGGCAAGGAGCTCATGCACCTTGATCGGGCGATTTTGCTCCTGGATACAGGGGCTTTGGCATTGCCGGACAAGGTATGGCAAAAGAAGGAAAGGCTGACTAAAAAGGAATATCAGCTGGTGAAAGGCATTCCCGCCAAAAGCGCCAACCTGTTGCGCTCCATTTCTTCTCTGCAGCCGGTCGTGCCGATCATCTTGCACCATCGGGAATGCTTTGACGGCAGCGGCTATCCCGAAGGTTTGAAAGGCGAGCAAATCCCTATTGGCGCACGTATTGTTTCTGTGGTAAACTCATTTCTCGCGATGATCTCCAAGCGACCGTATCGTGAGCAAATGACGGTGAAGGTCGCGTTGGCAGAAATCGATAAAAACAGCGGTACGCAGTTTGATCCGAAGATCGTGGAATGTTTTGTGAAGGTTGTGCACCGCAAGGCCGTAATGGATAAAATCAAGCATGCGTACAAAGCGGCGAACGGTGTCAAAGCATCCGTAAAATAACCGCGTCAGACACACCTGAAGTTTTTTCTGAGAATCATGTTTCATGGATATGAACAAGCGTGGAATCCGGATTGAAAAACCCTTAAACCATCAAGCGCCTGCGGCCCCTCCGCGTCCGTCGCGTCTTGGTTTCTTCTTCCGTTTTCTTCTCATCCTGTCTTTCTTATTAGCTGTTTTGAGCCTCGTGATCATTTATTTAACAATGCGCGAACATGTTGTTCCCGCATGACGGAAAACCACAACCGGAGTCTGATTTAAAACACCACGGGAGGTCAACGATGAATGGGTCGGAATCAAAAGAAGGACGAACACTCTCAATCATGCTATTTACCGTCGTAGCCGCATCTTTGATGTTTTCGGGATGCGCCAAGGACAAAAAATTGGAAGCCATGACGCAGCAGCAAGCCGCAACCATTCAGAGTCTGAATAATGAAATTATGCGGCTGAATTCAGAACTGGATTCCGTGATCAAAGCGCGTGAATCTTTGGAGCGGGCCAAAGCCGAGATGGAAAGGCAGCTCCGGGAAGAACTTGAATCGGGCAATGTTTCCCTGGATATGGAAGACCGCGGCCTGGTGCTAACCATGCTGGACCGCATCCTTTTCGATTCCGGCAAAGCGGAACTCAAAGAATCTTCGCGGGGCACCTTAACGAAAGTGGCCAATATTCTGCAACAGCAAGTCGGCGACCAAATGGTGTATGTTGAAGGTCACACCGACAATATACCGATCAAATATTCAGGGTGGAGATCCAACTGGGAGCTCTCAACCGCCCGCGCCACCGAGGTCATTCACCATTTCATTGATAAGGAAACTTTAACGGCGTCACGTTTTGCGGCCATCGGTTACGGTGAATTTCAGCCGGTGATGTCGAATGACACGGAAACCGGCCGGTTAAAGAACCGCCGCGTTGAAATCGTTATTTCGCCCAAAAAGTTTTCCGCAGTACCCGCGGCGGCGGTTTAACGCATAACGTTGCGAGATGGTGGGGAAAATCCGCATCATTGTTTTCCTCATCCTGATCATCCTGCTGCTTCCTGCCGCATCCGGTTACTGGATTCGACTCGAGCTTGAAAAGCGGACTGAAATGGAAATCGGGGGAACTTACATTCCCCGGCTTATTTTCCCGTCTTTTTTCCTGCGGGATGCGCACTTCGCTTGGGATGATAAAGTCAAGTTGGTATCGGGACATTTAAAAGTCGATTATGATTTGTTTTCGTTGCTGTCAGGACGGCCGCTGCGCGTAACGTTGACGAGTTCAAACCTCACCATAAAGCTCTTGGGCGAGTGGGCCGATATGGAAGGTATAAGCGATGTGCAGCTTGATCGTTTTTACGCGGATCTGGCATTCGATGGCGACGGACTGAGAGAAGTTTTTCAGGTGCATGCGGAGTCGCCGACGCTTCAATTTCATTTCGGCGAATCCAAGCGGCAAAAAATTTGAATTCCGGAGAACACATGTGAATTTGGAAGCTCTGTTTGAGGGTATTCCTACATTGGAAAAAATTCATTGGGACCCCTCTCGGACTTTCAAAAAAATCACTTCGGATTCCCGCCTCGTTGAACCCGGCGATGTCTTTGTGGCTTGCGCTGGTGCCCGTATGGACGGCCATGATTTTCTCGGGCAAGCTATCGTCGCCAAAGCGGCGGTCATTGTTTTTGATAAAAATCCGGAAATCCCCGTTCCAAACCGCGTTGTCGCCATACGCGTGCCGCAGTCACAAGCCACTTTCGCGGAACTTTTGAAGCGTTTCTATCAAAATCCGACCAAGGGGATGCGGCTGATCGGCATCACCGGAACCAACGGTAAAACGACGACCGCTTACACTCTCTATCGACTGCTCAAGCTCAAAGCGCCGGCCGCCTATATCGGAACCATCGGTTATGAGTTGCCTTCACAGGAAATGACGGCGCTGAACACCACGCCGGGACCCGAAATTCTTTTCCCTCTCTTTCAAACCATGCAGGAAAATCAAGTGCGATTTTGCGTCATGGAGGTTTCTTCTCATGCGCTTGATCAAAGGAGGGTTCACGGGTTGGAATTTGATTTGGGTATTTTTACACAGCTCACTCAAGATCATTTGGATTATCACATCACCATGGAGCGTTATTTTCAGGCGAAACGTCGTTTTTTCTCCGAAGAGCCCGCGCCTCGGCATATGTTGATCAACCGGGACTGCGCCTACGGAGCGAGATTGCTGGAGGAATTCATGCTCGCCAAAAGTTATAGTTTGAACGGCGCGGCGGATTTTCAGGCGCAGAATATTCGGTGCTCATTGGAAGGCAGTGATTTTATTTTTAAGGGAATCAACCGGACACGCGACGCGCACATTCCTTTTCTCATGCGCCATAATGTATCCAATCTGCTTGCGGTGATGGGTGCCCTTGAAATTTTAGGATTCGCGCCGGAAGATTTTTTGGACGCGATCAGGACGCTTCCCGGGGTGCCGGGACGGCTTGAACGGGTGCGCGAAGGTCAGGATTTTGAGGTGCTTGTCGACTATGCCCATACGCCGGATGCATTTGAAAACGTGCTTGGCCGCGCACGTGAGCTGAATCCCAAACGCGTTTTGACGCTGTTTGGCTGCGGCGGTGACCGGGACCGAGAAAAGCGACCGCTCATGGCCCAGATCGCCTGCCATTACTCGGATTTCGTTATTTTGACCTCTGACAACCCGCGTTCGGAAGATCCCGAGGCCATTATCAAAGACATGGAACGGGGCATCCATGCGGATGACCGCAGCCGCATCCACATCGGCAAGGAAATTGACCGCAGGCGCGCGATCGAGCGAGTACTTGATTTGGCGCAACCGGGGGATATTGTTTTTATTCTGGGTAAAGGGCATGAGGATTATCAGATATTGGGGGATAAAAAAAATCCCTTCGACGACCGCCTTGTTGTGAGGGAGTGCCTTAAGCGAAAAAGCCGTGTTTTCTTATCGTGATGCAGCAGATCATTTAGGGATTCAGCCCCGCCTTCTTTTTCCCTCCGAATTTGCGCAAGGCGCCTCTGCGGATACCAGGACTCTGGCGAAAGGGGACCTCTTTGTCGCCATCCAGGGCGAAAAAAGGGACGGTCACGATTTTTTGGAAGAGGCGTTTAAGCTGGGCGCATCCGGCGCTTTGATCAACCTATCCGCCTTGAAGAAAGACCCCGACCGTTTTTTTAACCGACCGAACCGATTTCAAAATTTGCTGCCGGTTGAGGATACCTTGCAAGCGCTGACGGAGTTGGCGGGTTGGTGCCGAAAATTCCACGATATTCCGGTGATCGGTGTAACCGGAAGCGTAGGAAAAACACTGACCAAAGATTTCTTGTCATATCTGCTTTCATGCAAATCCAAGGGGTTGTCGACGCGCGGCAATTTTAACAATCATTTAGGTTTGCCTTTGACCTTATTGCGGTTAGACCGCACGGATCGGTTTTGTGTGGCGGAGTTGGGCGCGAATCATCAAGGTGAAATCCGGCATTTGGCTTCTATTCTGCAACCGACGTCAGCTATCATCACTCGGATCGCGCCGGCGCATTTAGAGGGATTCGGCTCTCTGGACGCGATTTACAGGACGAAACTGGAGCTTTTTGAGCAGCTACCTCAAGGCGCTTGGGCTGTTTTGCCGGATGATGACCCGGTACTTTTAGAAAAGGCAAAGAAATTACCGCTCCGGTATCTCAAAGTCGGTTTCTCAGGCGGCGCTGATTACCGCATCTCAGAGGTTGAAAATACCGGAGGTTTCGTCCGGTTTGAAGTCAATGGAAAGAAAAAGTTCGCATTCAAGGCCCTGGCGCCTTTTTATGCATGGAATGCATGCATGGCCTTGGCCGTCATCGAAACATTGGGTTATGCCATGGATTCGATGCCCGAGGTATGGGAAAATTTAAATCTTGCCGACGGACGCTTTCAAGAGTTCCGGCTCAATGGAAATATACGCGTCATTTATGACGGATATAACGCAAACCCGTTAGCGTTTGAAAAAGCGTTGGAAGCATTCGATGTCCTCGCGGTGGAAGGCGGGAAAGTCCTTGTCATCGCCGATATGATGGAGCTCGGAGCGGATGAACGACGTTATCACGAGCAATTGGGTTCTCAGATCGCGCGCTTCAAATGGAATTATGTCGCGGCTTACGGTGAGAGGGTCAAATATTCGATAGATCGCATGCGAGAGCTGGCGCCGCATCTGGCCGGCAGTCATTTTAAGAACGCGGACGAAGTTGCCGATTTTTTGAGAGGATTTATCAAGCCGGGTGACGCTGTTTTTTTGAAGGGATCGCGTTCCATGAAGGTCGAACGTATTTTAAGCCAATTGCAGACGGCGAAAGCCGGTGAACCGGACCGGGAGACACTGCAGTCTGTCCGGATTGACGGTAAGGAGTAAGGTTTGCTTTATTTCCTGCACGAATTTAAAGATGTTGCCTTTTTCTTCAATATATTCCGCTACATAACGTTTCGTGCCGCGGCAGCCAGCGTCACTGCGTTTCTGATATGTTTATGGCTTGGCCCTGTGATGATCCGGTGGTTAAAAAATATCAACGTCAAAGCGCATAATCGGCGCGCGCATGCGGATTCGATCCATGCCTTTTATGCGCATAAAGACGACGTGCCGACCATGGGCGGGCTATTAATCGTCATCAGCATCGTCGCCTCACTGCTTTTGTGGGGAAATTTAACGAACCGGTTTCTGTTGATGCTGCTGACGGTGGTGCTGTGGTTCGCCTGTGTAGGATTCTTGGATGATTGGATCAAGCTGCGCTCGCAAAGTTCGCGCGGTTTGCGTTCCATGACCAAACTCACCGGACAACTGGTCATGGGCATGGCGATGGGTCTTTTTCTGTATTTGGATCCTAATTTTGATAAGTGGCTTTATTTGCCCTTTGTGAAAAAAGGCGCATGCTATCTCGGGATTTTTTTCCTGCCTTTTGTGACCTTGGTTTTGGTGGGCAGTTCCAACGCCTTGAACCTGACCGACGGGTTGGACGGTCTCGCCATCGGCTGCACGTTATTCACTTCCGCCGCGTTTGCGATCATCGCTTATTTGGTCGGCCGTGTCGATTTTTCCTCCTATTTGATGATGCCGTATGTTCCCGAAGCGGGTGAGATTGCGGTATTTTGTTCGGCCTTGGTGGGAGCCAGCGCAGGATTCCTGTGGTTTAATTCCTATCCGGCGGAAGTGATGATGGGGGATACGGGATCGCTTTCGCTGGGAGGTGCTATCGGTGCGGTGGCCGTTTTGACAAAAAAAGAATTCGTTCTCATCATCGTCGGCGGCATTTTCGTCTGGGAAGCGCTCTCCGTTATCTTGCAGGTATTCAGTTTCAAATTTTTTAAGCGGCGTATCTTTTTAATGTCTCCATTCCATCATCACCTCCAGTTAAAGGGCTGGCCGGAATCGAAAGTCACGGTTCGACTTTGGATCATCGCGTTGGTTTTGGCGGTGATCGGTCTCAGCACGTTGAAAGTGCGGTGATGCCTTGATGACGGCTGGGCGTAAGGTCGGGATTTTAGGATTAGGCGTCAGCGGTTTCGAATCCGCGTTATATCTGAAGACGAAAGGATATGACGTATGGGCGACGGACGAGGGCGATAACCCTAACCTCCGCGAAA
>JBFHCO010000107.1:0-6356 GCA_041585205.1 Candidatus Omnitrophota bacterium
GAAAAATAAAAAAGCCAAGGGAGTCATTTTGGAAAAACATGGGTTGATCACGTGGGGACCGGACGCCAAAACCAGTTACAGCCGTACGATTGAGATGGTGTCCCGCGCTGAACGTTTTCTCGCCAAAGCTCGAGTGCGTAAAAAATACTGGAGCAAACCGGTTTTTAAATCGCTTTCCGTCGGCCGCAAAAAGGAATGGCTGTTGCGTTTTTTACCGGTGATCCGCCAAGCGGTGGGTAAAAATCAGCCTGTCATTTTGCATGTCAACGAATCACCGAAGGCGCTTGAATTTGTCAACGCCGCCGCCGCGGCTCACGTCTCACAGGCCGGACCGGCTACGCCGGATCATATGCTGCGCACCAAGCGCAAGCCGCTCTATGTCCGTTGTCCCGCGAGTGGTCCGCAAAAACTCACGGAAAGCGGATTGGTCAAGCGAATCGAGTCGTACGCGAACGAACATGCGCGCTACTTTAAAAGAAACCGACGTTTCGTGAAGCCGTCGCCGCAAAAAATGCTTGATCCTTATCCGAAAGTGATTTTGATTCCGGGCGTCGGCGTTATCACCACCGGCAAGGACCTCAAAAGCGCCGAAATCGTTTCAGAAATCTACGAACATTCAATGGATGTGATGATGCATGCCTCTTGCGTCGGGACGTATCAATCTTTACCTGAGCGGCTGGCCTTTGAAATGGATTATTGGTCGATGGAACTTTATAAACTTTCGCTGGCGCCTCCCGAAGCCGAGTTTTCGCGCAAAATCGGATGGGTGACCGGTGCCGCCCGAGGTATCGGCCGCTCGATCGCAGAACGTCTGGCGTCAGCGGGGGCGCATGTCTTTTTGTCGGACTTGAAAATCGCCGAAGTGCAAAGCCTTGCCCAAGAAATTAACGCGCGCATCAAAGCCGAACGCGCCTTTGCGCTTGAAACAGATGTGACGCAGGCGGGAAGCGTCCGGCGTTCGGTCGAAACGATTATTTTGAAGTGCGGCGGACTTGATTTTCTCGTTTCCAATGCCGGCATCGCGCATGTGGCGCCCGTGGATCAACTTGAACAAAAAGATTGGGATAAAAGCCTGGCCGTCAATGCGACGGGGCATTTTCTCATGGCGCGTGAAGTCGTGCGCGTTTTAAAGCGTCAAAAATTGGGCGGGTCGCTTGTTTTTATCGCTTCCAAAAATGTGCTTGCGCCCGGCAAAGATTTCGGGGCTTACAGCGCCGCCAAAGCCGCGGAAACCCAGCTTGCGCGTATACTGGCGATAGAAAACGGCGAGTGGAATATCCGCGTCAATACGGTCAATCCGGACGGCGTCTTCAAGGATTCCGGGTTATGGGAAAAGATTATTCCAAGCCGCGCCAAAAGTTACGGCATCTCTCCCAAAAAGCTCGAGAAATATTACATTCACCGCAATTTGATGAAAACGCCGATTTTCCCGGAAGATGTGGCCGAATCGGTCGCTTTTCTATTATCCGCTAAATCTTCCAAAACCACCGGTTGCATTCTCACGGTGGACGGGGGGGTCAAGGAAGCCTTTCCGCGCTGAGCTGGCAAATCGTTATTTGATCCAATAAACTTAAATCAGAGATCCTAAATCGCAAAGGAGCCGGCCATGATTCAAAACGTGAAATCCGGAAAAGAAATCATCATCACGTCGCAAAACAAAGTCGGACTTTTGGCGGGCGTCGCCAAAGCGCTCTCCGATCATGGAATTAATATCATTGCCATATCGGCCCAGGTTGCGGGCGGCGTGGCATTGATCAATATGGTTACCGATGATCACGGTCCTTCAGTGGAGGTTCTGAAAAAGAAAGGGTATCAGCTTCAGGAAAATCCCATTCTGCTGCTCGAACTCGATGACACGCCGGGTGCATTGAGAAAAGTGACTCAAAAACTCGCGCAGAGCAAAATTGATTTGAACAATTTGTACGGCAGCGCCGAAGCAACGTACGTCCCATGTCTTTTAGTAGTATCCTCCAGTAATAATCAAAAGGCGTTGGTCGCGTTGAAGAAGGCTTAAGCGTATGAAAGTTGAGCATGAAGTCAATGAACATCGTTTTGTCGTGCGACTTCCCCCGTACGAAGCTTCGCTTGCCTATGCCCGCAAAGGCAAAATCTTGGATTTCTACCATGTTTATGTTCCCGAACCCTACCGCAATCGGGGATTGGCCGGAAAGATTTTGATCGAAGCCTTTGAATATGCTAAGCGTGAAAATTTAAAAGTTGTGCCGTCCTGTCCCTTTATCCGCGGAGATTTTCTGCCTCGATTTGCCCAATATCAGGAACTCGTCGTTAAGGATAAAGCTTCATTCGCGTTGTTAGACGATTCCAGCATCTAAACCTTCCGCTTCGTCCCCAATTTGCCGTCAGGACTTTGCCCGGTTTTGCCGATATTAAAAGCATCACGCAACGAGAAGGAGGAAAGTCATGGCAGCGAAAAAATTAAAGAAAATGCGCGCCGGCAAGGTTCAAATCTTCAAAATTCGAAATCGCAGGGGTTATGCCGCCATCTGCATGAAGAACTTGACTGAAGGGCGCACACCGGTACAGGCTTTCTACCGCATGGTGAAGGCTGTCAAGCGGGCCGGATACGACCTTACCGGTCAAGCACCCAAGGCGCGCTGAGGCGCATCCGGTTTTATTGACAGGCAGGGGCGCTTCCTGTAAAATCCGATGAAATTTGAAGTTACGGAGAATATCTAACCCAAGATGGCTACACGAGTTCTAAGCGGGACGCGCCCTACCGGAAAGCTGCATCTTGGCAATCTTCTCGGTGCCCTTGAAAATTACAAGAAATTGGAAGGTCAAGACGCCTTCTTCATGATTGCGGATTGGCATGCCTTAACGACTGAGTATGAGTCGCATACGGAAATTGCCGATAATATCATGGAAGTGGTTATTGATTATCTGGCAAGCGGGCTGGACCCCGCCAAGTGCACAATATTCGTGCAAAGCGAGGTGCCTCAGCACGCTGAGCTGAGTCTGCTGCTTTCCATGATTACACCGCTGGGTTGGCTTGAGCGCAATCCGACCTATAAGGATCAATTGCGCGAGCTCCAAGGGCGTGAACTTCATACACATGGTTTTTTAGGGTATCCCGTTTTACAGGCCGCCGACATTTTGCTCTACAAGGCCGAAAAGGTTCCGGTAGGGGAAGATCAGCTGCCGCATCTTGAATTGGCGCGCGAAATTGTCCGGCGCTTTCATCATTTGTACAAAAAAGAAATTTTCGTGGAGCCGGAGGCGATACTTACGCAGACGCCGCGCGTGCCGGGTTTGGACGGGCGGAAAATGAGTAAGAGTTACGATAATTGTATTTATATCGCCGACAGCGCGGATACGGTCCGTAAAAAAGTAAAAACCATGGTGACCGACCCGGCGCGCAAACGGCGAGAGGATAAGGGGCATCCGGATGTTTGCCCGGTTTTCTTTCATCATAAAATTTACAATGTTCCGCAGGTGGAAACAGTTGCGCATGAATGCCGGGAAGCGTTGCGTGGCTGCGTGGAATGCAAAACGGAAATGGCGGACCGGCTGAATGAGTTTTTGGATCCGATCCGCAAGCGTCGCGAACAATGGAATCAAAACCGCGCGGAAGTGCGCGCGATTTTGGACCGGGGACGCGAAAAGGCGCGCGCCGTTGCGAGCCAAACATTGAATGAAGCGATGAAAGTGGTGGGAATTCGAAAATGACATCTGAAGAATCCAATTTAGAGCAGGGTCAAAGTTCCGAGGCCGTGCAGCTGCCTCTTGAGCAGATGCCTCCGGTTTCGGAGGCTCCCAAAGAACCCAATCCGTTGCATGTCAAGCTGCCGATTTATGACGGGCCGCTTGATTTATTGCTGGATTTGATCAAAAAAAACGAGATGGATATCTATGATATCCAGATTGCCGAAATCACGCGTCATTACTTAGATTACCTTTCTCAAATGCGGCAGCTGGATTTGGAAGTTGCCGGTGAATTCATCGTGATTGCAGCGACGCTGCTTTACATTAAATCCAAAATGTTGCTCCCGAACGATGGGGATCAAGAAGATGATGAAGGGCAGGATCCCCGCGCGGAATTAGTGCAAAAGTTGCTGGAATATCAATCTTTCAAAGAAGCAGCCAAAGAACTTGGGTTGCTGGAAGAAGAGCGCGGCAAGGTCTTTACAAGCCAAATCGCGGATTATTATTTGTCAACCATCACGCCTGAAGAAGCCGGTGTGGATACTTTCAGCGCGAATTTATTCGATTTGCTCTCCGCGTTCCGGACAGTGCTCACGCGCGCGGGTCGCAAAAATCTGCACGAAGTTTTTGAGGAGATTGTTTCGATCGAAGAGAAAATGACCGAGATCCGCGCGATCATGATGGAGAGAAAACAGATCGTGTTTAAAGAACTTTTCAGCGAGCAGTGGACCCGCAATGAGCTGATCGCGACTTTTTTGGCCCTGCTGGAACTCATCCGCTCCAAGTTCATAAGGGTGTGCCAACAGGCTCAGTTCGGAGAAATTACAATCGAAAGGGTGGGTGAAACGGTTCATGAATCCTAAAAGTCCCGCAGCAAAGGAAAGAGAAAAAGAAGTAAAAATCAAAGCTTTGCGGAAAGAGCTTGAGGCGCAGCTTGAAGAGCAGCTTCCGCCCGAGATGCTGGAAGAAAGAAAAAAAAGCGAAACGCCGGCCGTGGAGGAAGCGCGTGAGGTAACGCCTGAAATGGGACGTCAAATCGCGGAAGCCCTTCTGATCGCTTCCTCGAAGCCGCTTACCGTGCAGGAAATTCGTAAATCCATCAAGGGATTTTCAGCTAAAGAGGTTACGGTTTGGATTGAGGATCTAAAAACGCATTACGCGCAAAACGGACGCAGCTTCGAAATTCTTGAAATCGCAGGCGGATATCAGATCGCGACTAAAAAAGAATTTGCGCCTTGGATTTTGAAAATGGAGCTGCAGAAAAAGCAGCGTCAGGCTACTCAATCCGCACTGGAAACGCTTGCGATTTTGGCTTACAAGCAGCCGATCACACGTGCCGAAATTGAAGAATTGCGTGGTGTCGACGTGAGCGGCGTCCTGAGTACGCTTACCGAGAAAGGGTTTATCAGAATATCCGGCAAAAAAGAAATACCGGGCCGGCCGTTTCTTTACTCGACCACTGAAAAGTTTCTGGAACATTTCGGGTTGAATACGCTGACGGATCTGCCCAGTTTGGAAGAAATCCGCACCGTCGTTGAAAATGCGGTGAAAAAAGAGGAGTTGCTCGGTACCACGAAGATAGTCGACATTCCGCAAGAATCGGAAAATCAATCAGCCGGCGAAGCGACGGAAGCTGCCGCTGAGTCAACGGAGGACGAGATAAGCATCCATGAATCTGGATCAGTTGCGTAAAAAAATAGACGAGCTCGACCGTAAAATCATCGCGACGCTCAATGACCGCACGAAACTTGCGCTTGAAATCGGCAAGATGAAAACGCAGGAGGGCCGCGAAATTTACGCTCCGGAACGGGAAAGTGAAGTCTATCAGAAAATTGAAAAGGAAAACGATAACGGGCCGCTTCCGAAAAGCGCGCTTAAATCTATTTACCGGGAAATCATGTCAGCCTCGCTTGCCCTGGAGAAACCGCTGACGATCGCCTATTTAGGCCCGGAGGCTACTTTTACGCATCTGGCGTCGACTTCCAAATTCGGATCGAGCGTTAAATATGTTCCCGTCGGCAGCATCAACGAGGTTTTTCAGGAAGTCGAGAAACAACGCTCCGATTACGGCGTGATCCCCGTCGAAAATTCGATCGAAGGCGCGGTAAGCCATTCCTTGGATATGTTTATTGATTCAGAGCTCAAGATTTGTTCCGAAATTCTTTTTAAAATTTCGCACAATTTGATGTCCAATTCCGACATGCAGCATATTCGGCGCGTTTATTCAAATCCGCAGGTATTCGGACAATGTCGCCTTTGGCTTGAAGCGCATTTACCGCGCGTCGAACTGATGGAAACCGCCAGCACGACCGCCGCGGCTCAGCGCGCGCAGCATGAAGACGGTGCGGCCGCCATCGGTTCCAAACTCGCCGCCACTTATTACAATCTTCCGATCCTGGCGGAAGCAATTCAGGATTTTGCGGAAAACGTCACGCGCTTTCTCGTCGTTTCACGGCAGATACCGAAACCGACCAAGCGGGACAAGACGTCGATTGTCGTATCCATCAAGGATAAAGTCGGCGCCCTCTATGAAATGCTGGATCCGATCCGAAAATACCGGATCAATATGACCAAGATTGAGTCCCGCCCGTCCAAGCGGCGCGCCTGGGATTATTTCTTCTTCATTGATTTCGAAGGGCATGCGGAAAATCCCAAAGTCAAAAAGATGCTGCATGATATCGAGGGAAAGGTGA
>JBFHCO010000108.1:0-6290 GCA_041585205.1 Candidatus Omnitrophota bacterium
GCCTGCCGCGGGCATACCCCGTACTCCAAGTCGGCTCCGAGAAGGATACCCGTACGCTTTTCGATTATCTCCGCCGGTTCGACAATCTAAGCACCACGGGGCGCAGCGGCAAATTCACCTATGCCCATATTCACGACATGATGCGTTTTGCGAAGAATCTGGTCGACGGCTACGAAGCCAAGCAGCCGCAAGACACCGCGCACCCCGCCTGAGATTCAGCATGACCGCTCCCGTTTCAAATACATTCACCGGCCTATCGCGTTACCGGTCCTTAGCCAAGTGGATATGCGCCGCAGGCATTTGTTTTTTTATGTTTCTCTTTGTTTATCGGCTTGCAGGCGGCAGCGGTTTTAATCGCTTACTGATGTCCCAAAACCGCAATGCCGCCGTCGATATCTCATTGCGTCAAAGCGAAATGAGAATCTGGTTTTCCGGTCAAAATCTGCAGCATGCCGGGTTTCACCGCCGGACGTATCCGCCGGCGAGTTACATGATGCTTTATCCGGTCATGGGCTGGCTCACGTTTGCCGAAGCGCGCGCCGTGTGGGCGTTCCTATCCATCTTGCTGCTGGGTCTTTTATCCTATTTTTCGATTCGAAGTGTTCGTCCGGACACAAAACTGGAAACCGCATTCTGGCTTTTACTCCCTTTGGCGCTGACCTCCACGGCGGTATGCATCGGCAACGGCCAGCTGGCTCTGATGGTCGTGGCGGAGTTGTGGGCCGCCATTTATTTAATTCACGCATATGCCAAATCCTGGCAGCGGGATTGTGCCGCGGGGATACTGCTTTTACTGGCCCTTGTGAAGCCGCAGATGTCGCTGCCATTTATTTGGATTTTGCTTTTTAAGCTGCGCGCGATCCGTCCGATTTTGATTGCGCTGGCCGGTTATTTGGCGCTGACAGCCGCCGCCGTGCAATTTCAGCCCAGCACGCCGCTGATCGAAGCCCTAACCGGGTGGGTGCATTCAGGCCTCGCGGTTGCGAAGGGGATGGAGGCAAGTTTTTTGGAAGGGCTTTTCATTGAAACGGGCAAAGGCGACTGGATTTTATATTACGCCTTCGCGGTTTTTTTTATGCTCGGTTTTTGGGTGTGGCATTACCGGACCGCGGACATTTGGCTTTTGGCAGGCGTCACGGCCTTTGCCGCGCGCCTTTGGATTTTTACACGCGTGTACGGCGATTTTCTGATTCTGATACCGTTGATCGCGGTATTTCGGATTCTTAAAAAAGCGTCCGTAACGTCTTTTGAAACCGTAATGGGGGCGGTTCTATTTTGGCTGACTTTGGGGATTTTGACCGCCCCGGGCGACTATTTCGAGGACCGTTGGGTCTGGAATGTGCAGTTCCGGATTATGTATACGACGGTTTGGCTCACGCTCCTGGGCTATTTGTGGTATCACGCCCAGAAGGAGACTGGCGCATCCGGGACGGTGTGAAAATGCTCTAACTCTTCTGATGCGAGAATGTTACGGGTATCTCTAAAATGAGTGTTTGACGGTTGGGATAATATCAAGTACCCTTAATGCGTGGGTTAGAGCTGCAACTCAGGTCTCATCAGAATCTCTCACGGAATGCATTCAGAAAAGCAGGATAAAAGCCGAAAATTATGAACAATATGACAGATATACCTCAATCAGTTCGAAAACCCGTTTGGACGAATATCACGTTTTTCACGGTCACGACCTTGGTCGCCGTGATCGGTGGACCGCTCTATGCGCTGCATGTCGGCCTTTCACCGTTCCTTATCGGCTTAACCGTCTTTTATATCATAGCGACCGGCCTCGGAATCACTGTTGGTTATCACCGTCTGTTTGCGCACCGCAATTTTCAAGCCTCAAAAATCGTCCGCTTCTTCGTCCTTTTTTTCGGCGCCGCGGCATTCGAGCAATCCGCGCTGAAGTGGGCCTGTCAGCACCGCGACCACCATAAATATGTCGATACCGACCTCGACCCGTACAGCATCAAAAAAGGATTTTGGTACGCGCATATCGGCTGGCTGATTTTCTGGCGCCACAAAATCAATTTTGACAACGCCAAGGATTTGCAGCAAGACCCCATGCTGATGCATCAACATAAGTATTATCTTTTGTGGTCGGTCGGTTCCTGTTTTATTCTGCCCATGATTCTCGGCGCTTTAAACGGCGAAATGCTGGGCGCTCTTATCTTCGCTTCCTGCGTCAGATTGACTTTCGTTTATCATTCCACGTTTTGCATCAATTCCGTGTGTCATATGTTCGGCAAGGCCACGTATGACATCTACGCCTCGGCGCGCGACCATTGGTTTGTGGCGCTCCTGACCTTCGGGGAAGGGTATCACAATTTTCATCACCGTTTTCCGACCGATTACCGCAACGGCGTGCGCTGGTATCACTGGGACCCGAGCAAATGGCTCATTGCCGCCCTGACGAAAGTGGGGCTCGTGCGCAATATCAATCGTGTGTCCAAATTCCGCATCCTGGATGCCAAACTCGCGGCCGATTTTCAGCGCTCGCTTGACCGCGTCAAGCAACTGGAGGGACGGCGCGCACAAGTGGAAGCGGTGCGTAAAAGTCTCACGGATTATTATGAAAACCTCAAATTGCGCCTCGCCGCCTGGGAAAATGCGGCGCGGGAATATCAAGCGCTGGTCGTCTCCGAAATTTCCCGTAAGTCCACGGAATTGCGCGCAAATGCCCGCATGAAGATGTTTCTTGCCCGGGAACGCTTTGAGCAATCCCATCAAAACTGGAAGGCGCTGCAACTGCAGCATCTCGGCATCTCCTTCGCTTAAATCCTTTCAAAAACGCGTTCACTCTGAACATAGCACTCGGTGCTTGTGTGTCTATTTGCGTTAAGATAGACTATCCCCATGCCGGAAACCCTTGCGCGGCGTTCAACCACGGTTCCTGCCAGTTATGATGAATTAAAACGTCGCGTCTCATACGCCCTCTCCGAAGGCCGCCGCCGCGCCCAAGAAATCGTCGAAAAGGAAAAATCACGCATGTATTGGGAAGTCGGCAAATTACTCGTCGATTTCGTCGAAGAAAATACCAAGGACGGCCGCGAGCAAGCCTCCCGGGGCGAGCAAATCATTAAAAGACTGGCTCAAGACCTTAAGACCAATGAAGCCCTCCTTTATAACGCATTAAGATTTGCGCGGACATATCCGGGAGGAAGTTTTTCGGCGCCGAAAAACTTGACATGGACCCACCATAGGTCGCTCTTGGCTGTTCCGGATGAGCAGCATCGACGAGCCTTAGCGGCGCAGGCGGAAAAGCATGATTGGTCTACACGCGATCTTAGCCGGAAAATACAGGAATTATACGGGGAATTAGAAACAGAGGGGGTTGACGATTCCAGCCCCATGCCGTCAAGCCTGCGTCCCAAAAAGGGATTGTTGCATACCTACCGAGTGATTGAGCAAAGCGGTGCGCTGGTGCTTGATTTGGGTTTTGACTGCCTGAAAGACCTCACTGCGGCGCAAAGTAAAGCCTTGAAGGCGGGGTTCATTGTCGGCAAAGACCTCGACCGCATTCCGGACGCCGACGCGCGCGTGCTTTATACGTATGCCGCTCAAATCGACAGGGTGATTGACGGAGATACCTTTTGGGCGGTTTTGCGGCTTGATTCCGACATCCAAAAACGCGAAAAAATCCGCCTGCGGGGAATCGATTGCCCCGAGCTTGTTTCCGCGGCCGGACAGAAAGCCAAAAAAATCGTCGAGGACCTGCTTCAGCATGCGTCGGATATTGTCATCACGACCAGCAAAACCGATGATAAATACGGACGCTATCTCGGTGATGTCTATGCGACGGTTAAGGGCGACGAAATTTATCTGAATAAGCTATTATTAGATAAAGGGTTGGCGAAGTTTGCTTGAGGGTTTTAACTCGGAACATTGAGGATGCTTAAACGTGTCTGAATCCGTTCTATCGCCCAAACCGGTTTTAGTCACGGGCGCCACAGGTTATGTCGGCGGCCGTCTGATTCCGAAGCTGCTTGAGAGCGGACACAATGTGCGCGCCATGAGCCGCTCGCTTGAAAAGCTCAGGCACCGCGCGTGGGCGCGGCTCCCGCAGGTGGAATTGGCCGCGGGCAACGTGCTTGAAGCGGAGTCGCTCGAAAAAGCGGTTGAAGGATGTGAAGCCGTTTATTATCTCGTGCATTCCATGGTGGCGGGGCAAAAGGATTTTGCGGATGCCGACCGCCGAGCCGCGCAGAACATGGTTGCCGCAACCGAAAAGGCCGGCGTTAAAAGAATTATTTATCTGGGCGGCTTGGGTGAAAGTGACTCGCAGTTGAGTCATCATTTGCGTTCGCGCGCGGAAGTGGCCAAAATTCTGCAGTCAGGCAGTGTTCCCGTTACTTTTTTGCGCGCCGCCATGATTATCGGTTCCGGCAGCGCCTCCTTTGAAATCTTGCGTTATTTGGTTGAGCGGCTGCCCGTCATGATTACACCGCGCTGGCTTAAGACTCCGTGCGAACCCATTGCAATACGGAATGTCATTCAATATTTGACGGGATGCCTGGAAGATGAGCGTACCGCGGGCAAGACGTTCGATATCGGCAGCGGGGAAGTCATCACGTATGCGCAGCTCATGCAAATCTATGCCGAAGAAGCCGGCTTACCCAAGCGTTGGGTTATTCCCGTCCCCGTGCTCACACCGCGGCTCAGTTCTTATTGGATTCATTTCGTGACTCCTGTTCCGGCCGCTATCGCGCTGCCGCTCGCCGAAGGGCTGCGCAATCCCGTTATATGCCACAATGACGAAATCAGGCATTTAATTCCGCAGGTGCTGCTGCGCTGCCGCGAAGCCATAAGGCTCGCCATTCGTCAAACGCGTGAATCCGTCATCCCCAGCCATTGGACGGACGCCGGACTTGTCCCGCCGCTTGAAGGCAGCTATGAAGGCGACCCGGGCTGGGCGGGGGGTACGGTATTTGAAGACAGCCGCGCGCTCGACGTGGGTGTACCCGCCGCCAAGGTGTGGCGCGTGCTGGCGCGTATCGGCGGCAAAACGGGCTGGTATCACGCTAATCATTTATGGGGACTGCGCGGGGCTCTCGACCGGCTGGCGGGAGGAGTCGGATTAAAACGCGGCCGCCGCGACTCCCGCGATATTCGACCGGGGGATGCGCTGGATTTTTGGCGTGTGCTGCGCGTCGTGCCCGAGCAAAACCTATTGATGGCCGCCGAAATGAAATTGCCCGGCAGGGCAACGCTTGAATTCAATCTGCAGAACAACAGCCATGGCAGCAGGCTGACGCAAACCGCGCGCTTTCTGCCGCGCGGATTATGGGGTCTGATTTATTGGTATTGCGTTCTGCCGTTTCACCACTATGTGTTTGACGGGATGCTGAAAAAAATCGCCAAGGCCGCCGCGGAAGAAAAAGAATGAAAGAAACCTGTCTGGTCTGGTTTCGTCGTGACTTGAGACTCGCGGATAACGCCGCTTTAACCGAAGCATGCCGGCGCTATGCCGCCGTGATTCCGGTCTTTATCCTGGCCGAAGGGGAAGAGAAGCTCTGGAAGCCGGGTGAAGCAAGCCGCTGGTGGCTGCATCAGTCTTTAAAGGCGCTGGCGCAAAGCCTTTCCGCCAAAAAAAGCCGGTTGATTTTACGGCGCGGAAACAGCGCGTCCGAATTGAAGCGGCTGATTCGCGAAACCAAGGCGTCGGCGGTCTATTGGAATGCGGCTTTGGAGCCTCATTTGGCGCGCCGCGACCGCAAGGTTCATTTTGAGCTTGTGCGGCGCAAAATCAATGCACTCAACTTTCACGCGGGGCTCCTTATTAAACCGTCAGCTTTCATGAATAAGCAGGGTAAACCCTATCAGGTCTTCACTCCCTTTTATAAGCAGTACCGTTCATCCCGCGAGAAAGTCAAACCGCTTGCCGCACCTCGGCGCATCCCGAAACCGGCTGCTTATCCGAAAAGTCTGCCGCTGGAAGCTTTGAAGTTGGAACCGCGACTCAACTGGGTCCACGGGCTGCAACAGGCTTGGCGGCCGGGTGAAACCGCGGCGCATAAAACATTGCGCGATTTTTTAAGCAAAAAAGTGACTTCGTACCCAAAAAGCCGTGACATCCCGTCCCAAGCGGGCACCTCCCGGCTTTCGCCGTATTTGCATTTCGGTGAAATCAGCCCGCAAACGGTTTGGGTCAAATCACGCAGGCGCAACGCTGAACCTTTTTTGAGGCAATTGATCTGGCGCGAGTTCAGCTATTATCTGCTGCATCATTTTCCAAAAATAGACCGTCAAAACATGCACGGCAATTTTAACCGCATGGCCTGGGCCGGCGGCGGCGC
>JBFHCO010000109.1:0-6265 GCA_041585205.1 Candidatus Omnitrophota bacterium
ACCCCGCCATCACGCAGCGCCAGCTCGTCAATTTAGGCTTCGCTCACCAAGATCCCGAGTATACGCCCGCGAACAGTTATATATATTTTCCCAAAGAAAAAGCCCCGGGCGCCGTCCGTATCGGTTTTTTCGGATGTTCGTTTACGCGCGGCAGCGAAACAGCGCCCGGACACGATTTTCCTTCCTTTTTGCAGGAGCGGTTCCGTGAAAACGGCATGGAGCATGTCGAAATCATCAATTTCGGCATCGGCAGCTTCGGCACGCATCAGGCCCATCTGTTATGGGAATATGCCGGCCGGCAGTATGATTTGGATTATGTTGTCTTCACGATTTTCGCCAACCACGCCGAGCGCGACACCAGCTTTGTGCATAAGGACCGCACTTATTTGCCGATTCGCGCGCGATATGTTCTCCGTCAGGATGGCCTGGAGCTGAAAGAGGTTTTGGGCAAAAATCGCGTCGAAGCCGCCCGTCTGTATTACCGGCTGATTCCGCCCTGGCAGTATTTGCGCTATGACCGCCAGGCGCCGCCTCTGCTCCGCAGCCTCGTGCCGCCCGGCCGCAAACTCAAGGCGAACCCTTTCTATTACCGGAAAGGCATGTCGGAGGAAGCGGAGGCGCATGAAACCTACGCGCGGCTTTTCAAAAAAGTGCCGGAAGGGCGGCATTTGATTGTGATTGTGAATGACGACTACGGCCGGGGTTTTATCGCGAAGGGCAAGGTTCCGGGCCTCGCGTACATGAAAAGCGAGGCGGAGGACTATGCCGCAGAGTATCCGTATGCCGCGCCGCTCGGCCATCGCAGCGCGCTCGGCAACAAGCTTTATGCGGATGAGCTTTTTGCTTATCTGACGGGGGAGCCGCGCGCGGTTTTGAATCTGCTGCGATTCAGCGAAACGCCCGGGTTTAAATCCGGCCAACGGCCGGGGCCCGAGCCGCTTGACCGCTATGCCGGCGCGGCCCTTGCCGTGGAAGGCCATCCGGTCGTTGCCTTTCATTATAAAGTTGTCAGCAAGCACTTCACGTTCGAATCGCACGCGCCTAATTTTAAAGCGCTCGGCGTCCAAAGCCTGTTTCAGATCTCTTTCGAAAAGGGCGAATTCATGGCGCTGCCTTTTCCGCTCGCGGACCGTACGCCCGTGACGCTTACCTTCAAGCGCGGCGCCGAAACGTTCAACGTGCCGCTCGGTTACGCGGAGTCGGAGTGGGGCGTTTTAGGGCGGCTTCAATTTGCGGCGCCCGCCGGAGCGGATAGTTACCGCTTTCGCGGTCCGGAGTGGCAGGTCAAATTCAGCCGGCGCCAAGCCCTGCGCTCTTTGACTTACAAATCCGGCAAAAAAATCACGGAGGCCGTCATTTTATTGGGGGACCGCGTCATTTTGAAAGGCAAGGCGGCGGGCGGGCGCAAAATCCGGTTTTCTCCCGCGCGATCGTTTTTTAAGCATTGGATACGGCTGCGCGCGGGGGAGGGTCAATATGTAAATCCGGATACACTCCAATCGTCCGCGGGACAGGTCGAGCTCGCCTTGACGCGTCCCGATGGAGTGGTGGAACATTACCCCGTCTATTTCCACTACGAACGCGTGCCTTTCGAGGGTATGCCCTTTGAAAGAAAACACCCTCATCCTATTCGTTTCGAGCAGCGAGCGTCCGCCTGATTTTCAAACAGCGGGATAAAGCTCGGATTTGAAGTCAGGCAGGGACTGGCTCCTGTTTTTTGCTTCCAAAAGTGATAGACTACGCACTTTATTCAGAGCGCCATGAGACCTTTCATACTTTTTATAATTTTGGGACTATCCGTCATCATGAATGCAGCCCACGCTGAAGAAAAGCCCTATGACTATTTAATTCAAGGAGCAATAATCTTTGACGGCATTTCGCCCAACGGACGTGCCGGTGATGTGGCAGTGGCATCCGATGCCATCGCAGCTATCGGGACACTGGACCCTGAAGACGCCATGCATGTCATAGACGCGCGGGGTCTGGCGCTTGCGCCCGGCTTCATCGATGTGCATACTCATTCCGATTTCAATCCGATCGTTTATCCCGGTCTTGAAAATAAAATCATGCAGGGTGTAACGACGGAAATTACCGGAAATTGCGGCATGTCAGCCGCACCGCTTGCGGGTGCGCAGAGGCAATACGTTCAAGAGGTTTGGGCGCGCGAAGGAGTGAAGCTCCCCGGAGACATTCCCTGGAGCAGTTTTCGTGAATATCAAAATGCCATCGAGGAAGCCGGGACGGTGACGAATCTTGTCAATCTGGTTGGTCACGGCAATTTGCGCGCGGCAGTGATGGGATACAATCGCGAGGCCGCCTCGCCCGCGCAGCTTGAAAAAATGAAATCGATTTTAAATGAATCGATGGCGCAGGGGGCTTACGGCATTTCATTCGGCCTGGTTTATCTGCCCGGTATTTTCGCGCAAGAGGCGGAGCTCACTGAGCTTTGCCGCACGGCAAGCGCGGCTGGCGGGCTATGCGCTTTTCATATGCGCAATGAAGGCTCCAAACTGCTTGAAGCCGTCGACGAAGTCATACGCATTGCCGAAAAAACAGGCGCACGCATACAAATTTCACATTTGAAAGCATCCGGCCAGACCAACTGGGATAAAATCGGTGCAGTTTTACAGAAAATCGAAACCGCACGCGGCCGCGGCCTCAAAATTGAAGCAGATCTTTACCCTTATACCGCGAGTTTTGCCGAACTTGGCGTGCAGCTACCCGATGATTTATACGAACGTCCTGACCGCGCCGATTATTTCAAAAATTCTGCCAACCGTGCCGCCATATTAAAAAAATTGAAAGCTTATTACGGCTCCGGTAAAGACTGGAATGCGGTGATGATTGCTTCCATTCCGAATGAGGCCTTTGCGCGTTATGAAGGCAGAACTCTGCAGGAAATCGCCAAAACCGAAGCCAAGGCGCCGGAGGCCGTGTTGCTAGACTTGCTGATCCAAACCAATTTTCAGGTGAGCGCTTTTTCATTTTCCCAAAACGAAGCGGTGGTGAAACAAATCCTCGTGAAACCCTATGTCACAATCGGTTCCGACAGTATCGCTGACGGCAGCCGCAGGACGCATCCGCGGTCATACGGCGCATTTCCAAAAGTGATTCACCGTTATGTGCGCGCGGAATCACTTTTGAGAATGGGCAATGCTATCCGCAAAATGACTTCCGGGCCGGCCGAGCATTTCCGCTTAAAAGATCGGGGACGGATTGAGCCGGGCCTTGCGGCCGATTTGGTTTTATTCGATCCCGCAGTGATTCAAGATACGGCCGACTACACTCAGCCGAATGCCTTAAGCCGAGGTGTGCAATGGGTTTTCGTCAATGGTGAGCCTGTGGTCAAGGAGGGAAAGTTTACCGGTGAAAAGGCGGGTCAATTCCTGCTCCGCACCGGCTGATTTGCCGAAACGCCCGGCCTCTGATAGAATGTAGCACTTTTAACCCTATTGGGGACAGGTACTTTTCGGCGTCTGTCCCCGATGCATCTTAGAAAAGGAGTATTCCGATGGCAGTAGAAAGAAAAGGCGTCATTACCTTCAAAGGCGGTCCTCTGACACTTGTGGGTCCCGAACTGAAAGTTGGGGACAAGGCCCCTGATTTCACTTTAACCGGTAATGATTTAAGTGAAGTCAAATTATCCGCATTCAAAGGAAAAACACTGCTGATCAGTACGGTCCCTTCTTTGGATACGCCGGTTTGCGACATGCAGACTAAGCGGTTTAATGAAGAAGCTGGAAAGTTACCGGCCAATGTCGCGGTCTTAACGGTAAGTGCGGACCTTCCATTTGCGCAAGCCCGCTGGTGCGGTGCGACGGGGTCCAACAAAATCAAAACCGCGTCCGATTACAAAACAACGGATTTTGCGAAGGCGTACGGCGTTTTCATTAAGGAGCTTTGCCTCGTGTCCCGCGCGATTTTTTTGGTCAGCGCTGAGGGCAAGCTTCAATATGTGGAATACGTCAAAGAGATCACCGAACAGCCGAATTATGACAAAGCCTTGAACGCCTTGAAGGCATGCGTCTAACTCAAATCCGGTACCATTTCAAAGGGCCGCTTGTCCTGCAAGCGGTCCTTTTTCTTTGGGTTTTCTCCTGCGGTTCTCTGACCGAAGCCGCTCTGATTAAAACACTCAGCGGTACCGTGGCAAAAGTGGATCTCGACAATCGGCGCGTCCATGTCGACTTCCGGCATCCGGCCACCGGCGAAATGCAGGAGAAAATTTTTCAGATCCGCGATCGCACGGGGATTGGCGGCGTGCCGTCCCTGGCAGATTTTTCAATCCGGGATGCGATTTCCATCGATTATGAAGAAAATGAAGAGGGCCTGCTTGTGGCCCATTACATCAAAAAAGTTCAGCTTACGGGGCCTCCACCCGGCCTTGAAAATTTCCGCGGATTTTAAGCCAATCCGATTCCTTTTTTCCGCCATCTTCTTGTGCTCGCAATTATCCAGCGCGTGTCTGGCCGCGGGCGCCGGCGAAGAGGCCTTCCGGCGGGGGATGCAGTTGATGCAACAAGGAGCTGTGTCGCAGGCCGAGCGGCAATTCATCAAAGCGCTTGAATTCGAACCCGCCAATGCCGAATACCATTTCGAACTTGCCAATGTGTATGCGTCGCGCTACGACGCTTGGAAAGCGCTCCCAAATCATCCCGAAACACAGATGTGGCTTGAAAAGGCGGCCGGAGAGCTTGAGCAGGCCGTCATGTTTCAACCTGATTTCGAAGCCGCCCTTTTTAATTTGGGCGTTGTTTATAAAAAAATGGGTCAGCATGAAAAGGCGCGCGAGCTATTCAAAAAGGTGCTTATCCTCAATGATAAAAATGCGGCGGCACATATGCAAATCGCGGCCACTTACGAAGAGCAGGGGTTTTATGACGATGCCAAAGACGCGTATGAGCGTGCCCGTGAGCTGGATTATTTTAATCCCGCGATTCAAACCTCCCTTGAAAATGTGGATATCTTAAAAGACGAAGACCGCGAGCGGCAAAATAGCGCAGCGATGCACGACCGCTATATGCGTATGGCCGGCTTGTTTGAGCATTCGCCCGGAAGCGTAGCCGCCCAGCACATGCGTGACGCTCAATTGCAGCGGCAGAACGGCCAGAATATGGCCACCGCCATTCCGTATTTGGCGTCCTATTTGATTCAACAATTCATGGAACGGCGTACCCTGAAGAAGATCGAAGAGGTTTGATTTGCTTAAAAAATTCAAAGCGGTTTTTTTTGACGCGGGCGGCACGCTGTTTCATCCTTATCCTTCCGTTGGCGAAATTTACCGGGATGTTGCCCGCCGTTACGGCACTGACGTCAAGGCTTCTCAAATAGAATCCTTATTCCATGAGGCGTGGTTGACACGCGACGGCTTGAGTCATCTGAACAGTCATTCGAGCGAAAAGATCGAAAAGGATTGGTGGCGCAGCCTGGTTCTGGAAGTTTTCTCTCAAGTGGCGGAAATTGAACGCTTCGAGGATTTTTTCGAAGAGCTTTACGATGTTTTTGCGCGTCCCGAGGTGTGGCATCTTTATAATGACACGTTGACTGCGCTTGAAGCCCTGAGACGTTGCGGAATCGAGATCGGCATCGTCTCGAATTGGGACAGCCGCCTGTTCCAACTCTGTGAAGGCCTCGGCTTGGGCCGCTACGTCAAATTTATTCTGGCCTCGGCCGTTTTCGGCGCGGCCAAACCAAGTCCGAAAATCTTTCAAGAAGCGCTGCGACTTGCCGGCGTTGAAGCGCATGAAGCCGTGCATGTCGGCGACAGCCTGGTCGACGACGTCCAGGGAGCCCTGGCGGCCGGAATCGCCGCGATCTTCATCGATCGCAAGAAATCAAATCGGTCCCAATCGCATCCGTCAAGAGATCGGTTTCGCGCGATTCACAGTTTGAAAGAGCTGATTTGAAAATTTTTTTTCCTCAGCACAAAGCCCGGCATAATCCGTCATTTTAAAATGCCGAAAGGAAGTTTATGCGGGATAACTTCCCCTTGAACCACCCTTTTTTTAACCGCACATGAACTCCCAACTGCTTAATTGACAGGGTGATATACTTGGAGTGGTAGGCGAAGAGTGAGTGCCATAACGAGGCACTCTTGCTAAAGGAGGAGGTGTAGGTGATGAAAAAGTATCTTATATTTGCAGTGGTTCTTTCATTAGTCTTTTGTACACCTGCATTTGCGATAGGTATCTTCGAACATGCCGAATCGGATCAATACGGAGTGAAGGCGCCCGGAATGATCGTACGCGGCGTCGGCAACGTAGGG
>JBFHCO010000110.1:0-6209 GCA_041585205.1 Candidatus Omnitrophota bacterium
CCGAATGCACCGGCGGCGCCTACCAGATTTCCGACTCGGACCTCGCGACTCGCTACCTGACGAGTTGCGATCCGCGATTGAACGCCGACCAGGTACTCGAACTCGCCTACCACATCCAGGCCGTCGGGAAAAGTACGCGGCACGATATTGCAGGAATAGTCCGCTTTTTCCTTCAAATAAAGCAGGATAACCTGATCCACAATTTTCGGATCAATTAAAGGACAGTCGCCCGTGATGCGTACAATGGTTGTGGCATGGTATTTCTTGGCGCATTGATAGTAGCGGTCCAACACATCCTCTTCGGATCCTCGAAAAACGTCGTAGCCGCTTTCATTTAAGTGCCGTTCCAAAACATCGTTCTCAGGATTGGTCGATGTCGCCACGACGATGTGATCAATTTTTGCTGATTGCATCAGACGCTCGAGCAAATGGTCAATCATGGGTTTGCCGGAGGCTTCCTTCAAAACTTTTCCGGGTAACCGGGTGGAACCCATGCGGGCTTGAACAATCGCGAGAATCATACGCATTGCCCCAACGCGACTTTTTTTTCCGTCTCCGCGGATTCTTTGGCCGCCAAAGCCAAGCGCAGCGCTTCTTTGGCTTCACCGACGCTTTGAAAGCTCGGCGTTTTCGTCTCGATACACGCAAAAAAGTGCTTGAGCATGTCAAGATACGGCGTGTTGAAATCCAAATCGCGGAACTCAGCGTGCGTCTTCCATTGTTTCGATTCCGCCTCAAAGATCCGAACGGCTTTGGTGTGAAAATCCCATTCCAGCGTTCCTTTGGCCCCCGCCACGTGATAGGAACGGATATTTCCATGCGTCGCATAACTGAAACCAAGCTGACCCAACACGCCGGAAGAATGGCGCAAAATGATCTCGGCCGTATCCTCGACATTGATATCCAAATCACTTCTCTTTCCCGCAACGGCGGTCACTTCTTCAACGTCTCCGAAAATCCAGCGCGCAATATCCAGCTCATGAATCATGTCCAAGATGACGCCCCCGCCCTGCTCTTTGGAAGCGCCGTAGTTTTCCCGGTAATCCGCACCGGGACGCCATTCGGGAAAATAGGACGCGCATTGAATGCGGTAATTAAGAATCCTTCCGAGTTCACCTTCCGATACAGCTTCCCGGGTTTGCCGGACAGCCGGCTGAAAGCGCCGGTTGCACGCGACAAGGGAAATCAAATTTTTTCGCCGGAGCAGATCCGACAAACCGTCAACGCCTTCCATCGTATGCGACAAGGGCTTTTCAATGAAAAGATGACAGCCCCGATGCGCTAAATCTGTCGCTTGCCCGATATGGAAGCGGTTGGGTGAAGCGATAAAAGCGGCGTCATATTGCCCGCGCAGCGCTGCATCATAATCCGTGTGAATTTGAATACGGCTGCATTCCTTCACAAGACGGCTGAGCCGCTCTTCGGAAGGGTCATACACTGAAATGTCGCCGAAGCCAAGCGAGAGTAAATTCCGCACATGACGGCTGCCGATGGATCCGGCGCCTGACACCAAGATGCGATATTGATTCTTCACGCGGTCACCCCTTCCGGAATGCCGTATCCGAATTTTTGCATCACGCGCTTAAACCGGTTCCATTCCCGCGGATCCGCTTCCCGGGCATCCCAGTCCGGCCTGGTATGCAATTTCTCGCGGCGAATGGAATCCACGAATCCCTGCGTCAACGCCGAATAACTTGTTTGTAAAAAATCGGCCAGGTGTGTCGTGGTGCCGGAAGGATCTTGAAGTAATTGTTCATAACGAATTTCCAAATAATTCTTAGAAGCATTCAGGTTCAGCCCTTCGGAATTGTTCATGCCTTGCTCCATCAAGTTGCGCCAGTAATAAAGGGCGCGTGTCATCTCCGACGATTCCAAAAACCACTGCGCGTCCTCATCGTTGACCCAAAAAGGAACATAATATTTTTTTGCTCCGTCATGAATTTCTTTTCCGATGGACATGCTTTCCACATTTTGAAGCGCCGCATCCGAAACCCATCCCTTCTTTTTAATGGAGAGGGCCACATGCAAACCGTCGCGAACAATATGCACGATCTTGCCTTGCGGAAACGCCCGCAAGAGAAATTCATAGTAAGGCAATAAATTGACCATTTTCATCGCCAGAATGTTCTTCTGCCGAAGGACCGTTTCCTGAACATCCTTACGTGTTTGAACTTCGCGCCAGCGCCTTTCCAATTCTTTTCGCTCAAGCGAATTCCACACGGCGCTGTCATCCGTCGGACGCATATTCACGTTACGTCCCAAAATGTGATTCGTTAAAAGATCATTAGCGTATCCTTTTAGGAGTTCGCAAGCGGCTTCGAATGTGATCAGCCGGTCCCGCTCCAATACCGGAAGCTGCGCCAACAACCACGGTTGATATTCATATTCCACGCGTTCAAAGGATCCGATGATTTTCCCGAGAATCGTGGTACCGGACCGGGCCACACCCGTGATAATGGCCACATCTTGTGCCAAATTTTTTCCTTTGCGTTCAAACGTGTATTTTTTGCTCTGCATAGCGATCATCCTGTCATCAGAAACGGGTCTGTGCCACGGCGCTTGTGACGCTTTCCGCTTTCAGCTCGGAAGACTCCATAACCCGATCCTCAATACAACGAACCAAAATTAAACCTTTCTTATATTCAGCTTGAAACCCGACGTCCTCTCCCCGAAAGGTGCGCACCGCCAAATAAGGAAAATCGATGCCGGCTTGCGTCGCTAAAAAGTTGTACCCCCATATCCGGGGATTGATTTCAAGCAGCTTGAATTCGCCTGTTTTTTCGTCTTTTTTGAATTCAACGCTCACGACACCCTTCCAAGGGCCGGTCGCTTGGACTATTTTTTTGGCATAATGAATGGTTTCCGGCGCATCCATGGACTCTCCCACCGTGGCGGGACCGCCGAAATCAAATTTGGTCTGAAGGCTGCGCCCCACGAATTCCGCTTTCACTTCACTTTTTTCATCGAGCAGCAATCCAACCATGTAGACGCTCCCTGTTCCACCCGGAATCATTTCTTGTACGAGCGGTATTTCTCCGAATTCCTTCTTTAAACGCGTGAACGCTTTTTTTAATTCATCCGCGGTTTGCACGAAGAAAATACCCTGCCCCCCACGCGCAATAGCCGGTTTGACGACCAAGGGGAATTTTAAATCGGACGGTTTGAGTTGATCCGGATTCTCAATATCATATGTTTTGGAGTGCGGAATGCGGAGGCGCTCGGCAACCTTCATGAGCTTGCCCTTGTCCGCGCCTCTAAACAGGGTTTCCTGCGCGCTCATTATGACTTTAATGCCTGCCTGCTGAAAAGCGTCCAATTTGGTCGCGAGCGCGAAAACCTCTTCGTCCGCCACAGGAAAAATAAGATCAACTTTATGCTCCTTGGCGATATCCAAAAGAATGTCCGCAAAACGCGGGTCATTCCCCGACGGCACAACGTAGCGCGGGCAGTCCGGAACATAGCAAAATCCGGAATTATACAAGCCCGCGTTGGTTAATATGAGTTCGATATCTGATTTATCGCGCAGCGATTTTAATATACCCATCCCGCCCGAAGCGCCGCACGCGGTCACTAAAACTTTGGTTTTCTTAGTCACGTTTTCCTCCGATAATATCTTCCCAAGTAATCGGCTCTTCCTCCAAAATATCCCTGGCCGCGACTTTCCCGATCAAGGCGGAAAGATATTTGGGTTCCAACCCCGGTTTAGGACCCGGTTTTTTGGTGGTCAGTTTGTCGCGCGTCAAAGCATCCCCTTTGGAAATGGATTTGTTGGCCACGACATAACGGCGTGCCGTATTGCGGAATCCCCATTCTTCGGCGGCCAGCTTCCGCTCAGAAGTACCCAGGGCCTTCTCCACTTCCCGGATGGCTTCAATCATCTCCTTCATCACTTTCGGATCAGCTGAAAAGCTGTGATCAGGCCCCTTCATTTTGTTATCCAGCGTAAAATGCTTCTCTATCATATTCGCGCCGACGCACACCGAAGCCACCGCCGCGTGAATTCCGATCGTGTGATCCGAATAACCGATCGGATAGGGAAATCTCGCTTTAAGCGTTTGTATGAATCGCGCGTTGACATCCTCGATGCGGGCAGGATAAACCGCTACGCAGTGAAAAAAGAGGATATCCCGCCTGCCTCGATCCTCAAAAAAACGCACCGTTTCTTCGATTTCCTCAAGCGTCGCAAGACCCGCCGAAAAGAGGATCGGGACTTTCTTCGTGGCGACATGCTCAAGCAGCGGAAAATTGTTGATGTTGCTGGAACCCAGTTTTATCGCCGGCATGCCGATCGCCTCGATTTCATCCGCTCCTTCAATCGCAGCCGCAGTGGAAAACATGGTCATACCGATTTTTTGAGCGTAATCATAAAGCTCCTCAAAAAATTCCTTTTTTTGTTCGACGCTTTTAAAGACGTCGTACATCACGTTGTCCTTACAGACAAAATCCTTCGCCAAATAATTTTGAAACTTGACGGCCGAGGCGCCGCATTCTTTGGCCGCTTGAATCAGTTCTTTGCCGGTCGCCAAGCTGCCGTTGTGATTGCAGGAGGCCTCCGCGATGATGTACGCGGGATGGCCGTCTCCGACGGTCACGCCATTAATCGTCACACGGTTCATGCCATGCTCCCTTCCTTCACGCAAGCGGATACGGCTTCCGTAATCCGGCTCAACCCCTCACCGTCCACGAGCCGTTTTCCGTTTTCGGATAATGCGGATCTCAGAGATTGATTTTCATAAAGACCACTGAAGGCGCTCACAATATCGCTCACAGCGAGGGCGGATCCTGCGCCGACAAATCGGTGAATCCCGGCATCCTGAAAGGCCTTGGCGTTTTCTTCTTGATCGGGCCGGGCCGTCATCAACAGCGCCGGGGTGCCGAGGCAAGCCAGCTCATAGGCTGTATTGCCCACATTGGCAAACGCGATGTCCGCTTCATGCATGGCCTCGGTCATTCGCTTCACATCTTTTTGAATGCGTATTTCATGATGCATGCGCGCCGCTTGCTCTTGAATCGGTTTTTCATGCGTGTTGGAAACGCCCAGCGCGACGCGTATCTCCAAATGCGGTTCAAAGGCAGCCAGGGCCTGCAATGCCTGAAGCGTCAAGTTGCGCGGGTCGCTCCCTCCGAATGAAATCAGAATTTTTTTCGGATCGCGGGCAATATATTTCTCTTTTTGATGCCATTCCCTGAGCGCGGAATCCAAAATCACGTATGCGGGACCCATTAAAAAACGCGTTTCAGACCGAAAGGATCCGTAGCGGTCCCTTATGGATGCGAAATATTGACCGACCACAAGATCGGCCGGGTAGTTATGTCCGCCGCGGTCATCCAAAACAACGAGACAGCCGCTTACGGCATCCAGGCGGCTTAAATAGGCATCCGTCGTTTCCCATAAATCCGTGACCAGGACGGCGTGACGGGAACCGCATTTTTCCAGAATTTTTATCTCTTCCTCCAAGGACGCTTGCGCCTTCAGCGCGACGGACGCAAATCCCTCGCGCGCCACCGCATCTTTAACCGCTTCGTTGGCGCGATAAATAAAAGCGACTTCCGCTTTGAGCCTTGCTTTTAAAGCACGGCCAAGGCGCAGGCAGCGCATGACATGCCCCATGCCCAAACTCGAATTCCCGTCGGCTCGTATCAGAATTTTTTGCATCGGATCAACGCACCTTGCGAATGAGTTGAAAGGCCTCCGCCATATGCATGCCGGAAACCGTCCCCCATTTTTTCGCCATGGTTTCCAGCGCTTCCGGCGAACGCGGGTGGGGATAATCCCGGATCTCGCCTTGATAGCATTTAAGCGCCTCGATTTTCTTATGAAACGTGTCCTTCACATCGACAAAGACATTCGGCGTGAACACGCGCCCCGCGACCGGCGGAATCCAATCCGTTGAGGACGGTGATTCGAAACACAGGATTTCCTTCACGGGAAATCCGTTGACGGGGCGGATGGCCGACATGGCCGCATCAAAAACCATGCGATGGTCATTATTGACGTCGCTATGGTGATGCGTATAGAGAATTTCGGGTTTCAGGGCCGTGATATGACGCTCGATGATTTTCGAAATTTCAAGCGTGCCGATGCTGTCAAAGCGGCAGCATAGGTGCCCGTAAAATTGAATGTCTCTGACGCCCAAAGACTTGGCGGATTGAATGGCATGTTCCTTAATCGCAGCGGTTTGCTTTTTGACTTCCGGCTTGTTTAATTC
>JBFHCO010000111.1:0-6146 GCA_041585205.1 Candidatus Omnitrophota bacterium
GAGCGCGCATGCGCCTGCCGGAAATAAGGCATGGTCATGATTTCACGGTTAATCGCATCCGGAACAGCACCCTGCCGCTGACGCCACGACTGAATCGCCCGGAAAACTTCTTTTTGCATTAAATCAGGGTCTCGGCCGAGCGCCCGCAATTCGCTGCGAGGGGTTGAAAGATAATAAACGTCTTCCAAAGTACTTTGGCGCGGTGTCTTGAAATGGTGGATCAACGTATCCGCATAGGCGTCATTTTCTTCGATGGTTGCAAGAGCGGGACTGATCAAAACGTAACGGAAATTTTTCTCCTTAAAATATGATTCAAATGCGCCGGCATGAAATCCTCCCGTCACCACTACAGCCTTATCCGCTTTTTTCTCGCGTAAATGATTATCAATATTGCGAAGCATGGATTGATCGCGGTTTTTCACTTCCCGGTAGAAAAGCAGCGTTTTTTCATAAAGCGCTTCGATGGCATTCGCGTTCTCAAAACTGATATTTTTAACGCGCTTCTCGCGATTGATGCCGAGAATTTTCTGAATCAAGACAGAAGGCCGAAGCTCGCTCCCTTTTCGCTTGACGATCTCATACATCTCCGGAGTCAACTTAAGCGCATAAAGATCCTTTAGCAGTTTGAAGTCGGATAGCAATGATACGATGAGCCTTTCATTTTCCGTTTCAGCCAAGCGATCTACGATCAATAAATGTAATTTTTCTATTTCGTCGTGCAGAAGATCGCCTTGAAGTTCGCTTTGCAAAATCAGATGGCCTATGCGTCGATTCACTTGCGGGAATTTTTCATAGGGAAATCCGGCCGGCAAATGCCGGACCATTTCCTCAAAAAGCATGCCCGTTTCGGGATCAGACAGGCGGTGACCGGATAAGGGGCGATCCAATAAATTTTTGACTGATCCGTAAACTTCCGGCGGAATACCGCGGATGGCTTTTAAGAAGATTTTTTGCTCCCGTTCTAATGCCGGCAAATCCATTCTGGATTCAAATTCCCTCAGTTTGAGAATTCGAACAAGCATCGGCCACTCGATTTGCCGGGCCGGATGCGTCAAATCAAGATCAAGATGCGTCAGAGCATTTTTTTTAAGAAATTCGATTTTTCTTAGAATATTGGAATAATGCTTATCCAAGTTATTGGCATCCTTTAAAAATCGTCTTAACCGGTCATTGAGGTAAGATCCGGTCAGGCGTTCGATTTGAAGATAAAATTGCGTCAAGAATGCATCGCTTTTTTTCCGCTCCAGCAAAACGGACACAAAGGCCTCGGAATTGCGCAGATACGGTTCAGGGTCTTCAATGCCCAAAGCCCGCACAGCGGGTTTTTCCGCGAGAAATAATTCGGCTCCCTTCGCCCATGCGCGGCGGGCAAGATCGTCCAAAAGCGCTTGATTCCATTCGGGATGCCGGGGATAAAATTGCAGGAATTCGGGATGCAGTTCGGATGCGCTCCCCTCCACAAGCAGCAGTTCCAGTCCATAACGCGCATGCAAGTGAGACAAAATCTGCTTGATTTTTTGTTGGGCTTCGTAGTTTCCGTGAGCCGTCTGAATATGAACGAGCAACGGGCCGTCCCCTTGCAGATGGGATTCAATTGTCCCGAATTTTTCCGGAATATCGATTTGAGAGTAATTGAGTGTTTTGATTTCTGTGGCAAAGGGGGCATAACCCGTGGCCCACGCGGTGGATGGCAAGGCAAACTGATTGAGGAAAAACAGCGTACCCGTGACTATAGATAGAATCTTTTTAGGAATTATCTTCATGGGCTCCTGGCTTTTTATAGAGTTTTAAAAAGTAACATACCCATATATAAATGTCAAGGCAGTCAGAAAGTTCAACAATTTGTCTATCTTGTTTACATAAAATGAGTTACACAGGGTCTATGGCTCATTATGTAATTCTTGTGATTTTGGAGAACAAGTTAGGGGTATTTTGGCGTGAAATGAATCGAGCAAATAAGGCAAAATTAGATCAATTCGCCGAGAATATAACCTATGCGGAGGCAGAAAAAACCCACCAACACACTCCCCACCACATTGGTGAAAGCGCGCAACATGGCGCCGTCTTTCATGAGCGCAACTGTTTCAAACATGAAAGTCGAAAAAGTGGTGAACGCACCGCAAAAACCGACCATCAACAGCAAACGCATATTAGAACTCAGCTGAAACTTTTCTTCCATGACGGCGGCTAAAAAACCAATCAAAAAACATCCCAAAATATTGACGAAGAATGTTCCGTAAGGAAACCGGCTGCCGAAGACACTGTAGATGGTTCCTGTCAATGCATAGCGCGCCAAGGTTCCGGCCGCTCCCCCGATAATCAACCCCGTCCATTTCATAATCATAGCAATTTTTTATTCCCCCGCTACCTTTGCATTTTCCTTCACAGAAGACCCCGTTAACTCGTTCCAAAATTCACCGAAGGACCGACCGAAATCCTGAGCCGCATCGCCCAATTCATTCCCCGCTTTTTTCATGGATTGCGAAAATTCGGAAGCCTGCTGAATGCGCACGCGCGCTTCATCATGTCCGCGGCGATAATGCGGGTTGAATGCGTAGAGCACAATATTCTTGTTATTTTTCCAGGCGTCGTCATTTCCCTGATCATAATATCGGTGATCATCCACGCAGGAAGAAAGCATGATGACTGCCAGAAGCATTCCGAGGCCTGTTCGTTTCATGAAGAGCGCTTATTTAACGCCATTTCGAGGATTTGCGCAAGATGAAAAGTTTCGCGTTTGCTGAGATGGCTGATTTGCTCCCGGCAGCTGAAACCGTCGGACACTATTTTTGTGTCGGAACCCGTCTTTTGAATAGCGGGGATCAAGCGCTGATTTCCGATCTTTACCGATACATCATAGTGCTTAGCTTCGAATCCGAAGGATCCGGCCAGACCGCAGCATCCCTCGCGCAAAAGCATCGAGTCGGCGCCGAGGCTGTTGAGTAACTCCATATCCGCCTTCATGCCAAAGAGCGCAGTCTGATGACAATGTCCATGCAACGCGATTTTTTCATGAAGCGGCGCAAATGCCTGTTGCTTGTTTTCACGCATTAAAAAATCCGCAAGCAAAAATGTTTGCTGACTCATTCTGAAGGCTAGACCGTCATTCGGATAAAGCCGCATCAGTTCATCTTTAAACACGGAGGCGCAGCTGGGCTCAAGCACAATCACGGGCGCGTCTTGATTCAAAAAATCGCTGATTCCGTTCACGATGTCTCCCAACCACTCCTTTGCGGTCGCAGCCATTCCATAATCAAAAAGCGGCCGGCCGCAACAAAACGCTTTAGCGGGAATCAGAACTTGATAACCGAGCTTCGTCAGAACGCGATATGCGGATTTTAATATTTCAGGGTAAAAATAATTATGGACGGTGTCCGGCCACAAAATAACTTTTTTCCCGGCGTTTGTGACTTGCGGCTGTTTACGATGCCATTGCATAAAAGACTCATGCGCAAATTGAGGCAGCGGTCTTTTATGCGTGATGCCGGCCAATGTCTTAAATGCGGGACCGAGAACAGGCAGATTGATGATTGCATTGGCCAACCAAGGCATATAGGAAGCTATATTTGCCCACGACGCGATACGCCCCAGGGCCAAAGCGGCGAGCGGTCTTGGCTTGCTTTTATAATAATGCGATAAAAATTCCGCTTTGTACGCCGCCATATCCACTTGCGTTGGACATTCGGATTTGCATGCTTTGCATGACAGGCACAGATCCAGCGAATCCTTTACAGCTTCGCTTTGCCATCCGTCCCGGATCACATCCCCTTTCATCATTTCAAAAAGCAGCCGGGCGCGACCGCGAGTGGAATGCTTCTCTTCAAGCGTCGCCATGTAACTGGGACACATGGTCCCGTTTGATTTTTGCCGGCAGCGTCCGATGCCGACGCACCGAAAAAGAGCGTCCGTAAAACTGCCCTGATTTTCAGGATATGCAAAAACCGTTTCCCCAAGGGTCGGCTGCGATTCCAGATAAGTCCGGATATTTTCATCGACCGGATACGGGTCGACGATTTTGCCGGGATTCATACGGTGGTCCGGATCCCAAATCGTTTTGAATTCCCGGAATGCCCCGACCAATTCCGGACCGAACATCTTGGGTAGTAAATGAGCGCGCGTTTGTCCATCGCCGTGTTCCCCGGACAGCGATCCGCCGTAACGCAAGACCAAATCGGCCGCCTCGTTGATGAATTCACGATAGGCCTGAATCCCTTTTCGCGAAAGAAGATCAAAACTGATGCGTGCGTGAATGCACCCTTCGGCAAAATGGCCGTAAAAGACGCTGTCTAAATCATATTTTCGCGCTAAAGACCGGAGATCCTTGAGATAACCGCCCAGTTTCTCGGGCGGCACCGCCGAATCTTCCCACCCGGCAAATGTATTTTTTTCCCCCTGCACGAAATTCGTCACGCCGAAAGCGGACTCGCGAATTTCCCAAATGCCATACTGCTCTTCGGGACTGCGAAACAAATGCATTTCAGGTTTGGACACGTCTTTTTTGAATCGATCTATCATGGACCGGGCGCGATCATCGACTTCTACGCCCGTTTCGCCGCCGAATTCGACAAAGAGCCATGTGCGGCCTTCCGAAAATCGAGCCGCCGCCTCGCGGTGAAGACCTTTTTTATGGATATTGCGGATGAAATATTCATCCACCCCCTCAAGCCCGATGGGTTTAAATTCCATAATCTGTGATGTTTGAAGGGCGGCTGTTTCCAAATCTGAAAACCCCATGATGACAAGCCTGCGGTGCTGAAAATCGGACATCAGACGCACCGTCGCCTCAAGGATGGTCACGCAAGTGCCTTCGGATCCTACCAGGGCACGCGCCAGATGAAATCCGTTTTCAGGAAGCAATTGATCTAAGTTATAACCTGAAACGCGGCGGGGAATGTCCGGATATTTTTGCCGGATGAGGTCCGCATATTTTCTTTGAAGGGCGTGTAACTTGGCGTAAATTTGACCCGTCCTGCCTCCTGCTCGAATCTCATCCGCAAGCCGCTGTTCGCCGGTCGCACCGACTTTCATTCGATTTCCGTCATAGGTCAGAATGTCGAGCGCTTCCACATTTTCAACGGTCTTGCCCGCGATCACCGAATGAATCCCGCAAGAATTGTTACCGATCATGCCGCCGAGCGTGCAGCGGCTGTGCGTGGCCGGATCCGGTCCGAAAGTGAGTCCCGAACGGCCCGCGGCATTTTTCAAATCATCAAGGACGACACCGGGTTCGACACGCGCCGTTTGATGCGTAAGATCGATTTCAAGAATACGGTTCATGTATTTTGAAAAATCCAGGATGACGGCGACGTTGCAGCATTGTCCCGCGATGCTCGTCCCCGCACCGCGCGAGAGAATGGGCGCGTTAAAATCGCGGCATAAGCGGATGGTTTGGACCACATCCTCCGCGGAACGCGGCAGCACCACGCCGATCGGAACCTGCCGGTAATTGGAAGCATCCGTCGCGTAAAGCGCACGGCTGCCTTCATCAAAGCGGACTTCCCCCTCGATAGAAGCGGTTAAAACCTTCCCGAGCTTGGAATAATCCGTCATGAGCAAAATTTACGCAGGTTGGGTGTTTTTCAGTGTTTGTTCGTATTCATGCAAGAATTCGGCAAGATTCGGATAGCGCCAGGTGCGATATCCGTAGCGCTTCATTTCTTCTACGGCTTGTCCGGCGCTCCAGCCATCCACGGCGATGCGGTAGACACCGATCATGCTTCCTGTCCGGTCTCTGCCGTGACGACAATGAATCAACACGGGTTGGTTTTCCGGATTTTTTAAAATCTCGAGCGTTTGCGCCGCAATTTGATCATAATCAAAAACGTCTTTCGCATCCTCATTGGGCGTCCAAGGAATGGCGATATAGCGCAACCCCAATTTGCTCGCGAGATTCTCTTCGGAGTCATCTTTAAAGAAACGGTAATCCAAGATCGTCTTGATGCCTAATTGCTGCATGCGCTCCAAGTCTCCGCGTTTCGGCACACCGGAACGGTAGAGAACCGGATTCACCTGATCAAAATTTTCTGCGCGAATACCGTGCAATCGACCCTCTTCGGTCGACTGCAGCGCGGCATCACGGAAGAAAACGATACCTACGCTAACCAAGACAAACGCGAGAATCAGCGATTTTTTTTTAAGCCTCATGC
>JBFHCO010000112.1:0-6103 GCA_041585205.1 Candidatus Omnitrophota bacterium
CAATCAGTTGTTTCATGGGAAATACTCCTTTCGATAATGGAAAAAGCCAGGTAAGCAACCGCTTAGCCAATAGGACGGCCGGAGGCAGGTTCTTATTCACGCGCATTTTACCCCAAAACCCCCCTCCTCTCCACTCCCTTTTTCCCCGCCGCCGGCGTGCCTTTATTCTTCTTGCCGCCACATCTCTGAGAGCATAGTTCTTATCCGCCGGGAACGTTCGCACCGCGATGACATAGAAGCCGGTTTGTGCGGTGCTCACTCGTGCGAGTCCCCATTTCCCATTCCATCGGAAATGGTGCCTCTAACGTCCCTACGCGGATAAGAACTATGCTCTTTTGATTTCTGTGGCGGCAAGACAAAGTCCCCAATGCGAAGCGAATAGCGCAGGCTTCGTGCAAGACTTGGGCGAGGCTGCCCGGGGAAACGACGGCGCGCCGTGCTTTTTTCGGCGTGAACGGCGAGGGGCCCCGGAGCAACGAGCCCTTAGTGCTTGCCGAAGCCGGAGCTCTTGAGCGGAGCATGGGGGCTTTGGCGATGCCGCTTAAAAGAAGTTGAGTAGGGCGCGTGAATGAAAATTATTTTTGGGAGGGCATGACGGCTTTGCCTTCGACCACCAGCTTGAGCGTCTCGGGGTAAAGCTCGTACTCGACGGCGTGGACCTTGGCTTCGAGGGTTTCCAAGGTGTCGTCGGCGTCGATCCGGACCTTCTTTTGCATGATAGTCGGGCCGGCATCCACGGCCGGAATCACAAAATGCGTCGTAACCCCCGTTTCGGTGGCCTTGGCGTCATAGGCGTCTTTAATGGCCTGCGCGCCCGGGAAGACGGGCAGCAGTGAGGGGTGGATGTTGATGATGCGGCCCCAGAAATGCTCGACGAATTCCTTGCTTAAAATGCGCATGAAACCGGCGAGGGCGATGAAATCGATCCGGCGCGCTTCAAGCTGCTTGATGATCTCGGCTTCAAAGGCCGCCTTGTCTTTGAACTTTTTGCGCTCAATCAGCACCGTTTCCACGCCGAGCCTCTTGGACTTTTCAAGCGCGCCGGCGAGCGGGTTGTCGCAAATGACGACCGCGGCCTCGGCTTGCGTGAGGCCGTCCTTGAGACGTTGAATGAGATTAACCATGTTTGTTCCATTACCCGAAACAAAAATAGCGACGCGTTTCATTTAAAAACCTCTTTTTGGTCCTTGCCCGCCACGAGAATCACGATTTCACCGAGCACCTTCTTTTTGGAAAAGGCCGTGATCAAATCCGACAGATGCCCGCGCGCGGTTTCTTCGAACTTTTTGCTCAGTTCGCGCACGACGACGGCTTCGCGGTCCCCCAGCACTTCGCGCATATTCTCAAGACATTTTATCAAACGAAAAGGCGATTCGTAAAAAATAAGCGTGTCGGGGCGTTCGCTCAAGGCGGCCAGTTCCTTTTTGCGCGCGGCGGATTTGGCGGATAGAAAACCCGCGAAGCTGAAGCGGTGCGTCGCGAGGCCGCTTTGGGCGAGCGCCGTGATGCCGGCCGAGGCCCCCGGGAGACACTCGACTTTCACGCCGGCCCGGATTGCTTCGCGCACCAGCGGAAAGCCGGGGTCTGAAATGAGCGGCGTGCCGCCGTCGGTCACGAGCGCGACGGATTTCCCCGCTTTTAAAATACCGGACAGTTCGGCCAGGCGCGCGGCCGGGCTGTGTTCGTGATAACTCATCAGGGGTTTTTTAATTTCGTAATGCTGCAGGAGCGTTTGCGTGCGGCGCGTGTCTTCGCAGGCGATCACGTCGACCGATTTTAAAGTCTCGAGGGCGCGCAGCGTGATGTCTTTTAAATTACCGATGGGGGTGGGAATAAGGATGAGCATGATCAAGTACCGGGTACCGGGTACCGGGTACCGAAAAAATTAAACACTAAACTCAAAGCCCTAAACTCTAAGCAAATACAAAATTCAAAACTCAAATGAATCACTTTGGATTTTAGGTTTGTTGAGAATTTCAGGTTTCGTGTTTAGGGTTTGCGGATTGACGCTCACGGTACTCGGTACGCGGTACTCAGTTCTCAGTACGCTTTTTATTTATTGCGTTCCAGCACGTAATCCAGCAGCTTCTCAAGACTGCCGCGTGCGGGTGACTCCGGAAAGGCCTCGAGTTCGGTGCGGGCTTTGGCGCAATAATCTTTGGCCTTGTCGAGCGCGTAATCCAGCGCCCCCTGTTCGCGCATGAGCTTTAAAAGCATTTGCGTTTGCGCGGCGGCTTCGCCTTGTTCAAACCACGTGATGATTTCAGACCGCTTCACGGTGTCCACGGTTTCCAACAACCGGATCACAGGCAGGGTCAGCACTCCCGCGGCGCAGTCGGCCCCGAGCGTTTTGCCGAATTCATATTCCTGCCCCATAAAATCAAGACAATCATCGATGATTTGAAAGGCGATGCCGAACCAGCGCCCAAAGCGCCTGAGCGCCTCGGCCTCGCGTTCGTTCATGCCGGCCAGAAGCGCGCCGCATTGCACGCAGCAGGCCAGCAGCGCGGCCGTTTTTTTGTCGATGATTTGAATGTATTCGTCTTCGGTCAGTGTGAAATTGCGCCGTTCGTTCAGTTCGTGAATTTCCCCGTCGCAGACCTGCCCCGCCGTTTCAAGAAATAATGCGAGAATTTTCTCGCCGCCGTTTTTGACAATCGCGCCAATGGCCTTGTCGTGCAAATAGTCGCCCACGAGGACGGCCACCTGCGCGTTCCACTTGACGTTGATGCTCGGCAGATTGCGCCTGAGATAGGCCGCGTCAATGATGTCGTCGTGAATCAGGGTGGCGGCGTGAAAAATTTCGAACGAAGCCGCGAGTTTGAGTAGCCGCGCCTCGTCATTGGCGACACTGCCTGCCGCGGCGCGTGCCGGACGTGCTGTCGCGGCCGAAATGAAACCCGGTTCCGACTGCACGCGCATCAATCGCGCCCCGAGCAGGGTCAGGGCCGGGCGCAGCAGCTTGCCCTTGGCCGAAAAAAAATACGCAATGACGTCTTTGGCCAGTTCATTCGGGGTCGCGAGGATATTCAGAATGGCGGCGGGTACGGCCGCGAGGCCGTTTTCGACGGGAGCGTAGATTTCTTCCAAGGTGACTTTGGTTTCCATAAAAGAGCGGCCATTATAACAAGGAAAGGGTGGGCTGTCAGCAAAGAGCTCCTGAAAAACACGCCAAAAGAGGGCTTTGCGTTGGGTATAATTTTCAATAGAATACCCGACCTATGAAATACCCTTTTAAAAAAGCGCATGTCGGCTCCATCACGATGGGAGTCGAGCTGGAAACGTATTCCATCGCGCTGCCGGAATACCGCATCTGCCGGGAACTGCATTTCCCCCGCCGCGCGATCGTGGAGCGCGGTGAGCGATTCACCAAAGACCTCAGCATCGGCTCGGAGTACAACAGCAAAGTCTTCCGCAATATCCGCGAGGCCTTTTTTCTTTTAAAAAGCGGGCTGCGCAAATACACGCGCTATCACGACCCGGAGGAGTCGGGCGAACGCTTCGTTATTTTTCCGGCCGGCGGATGGATTGACCGTTTCGCGGGGACGCACATTCACCTGGCGCTCGGCCAACATCACGTCACGTACGAACTGGCCAAGGAACTGGCCTACCGCATCCACGACCACATTCCTTTTCTGATCGCTTTGTGCGCCAACTCTCCGGTCTGGCGCGAGAAAATCACGCCGCATGCTTCCTGTCGGCTGCTCAGGGGCTCGAACAAATACTGCAAAGTCACCAAACGCGAAATGCTTTACAAGCACCCCTTGCGCGAACTCACTTACAACCGCGGCCGCAAGAAAAAACCGCCCACCCTGGAAATCCGGATCATGGACAGTTCCGTGCCCGAATACATCGCGGCGGCCTTGGTGGTCTGCCGCGCGATCGCGATCCGCTGGGCGCGGCGCAAAAGCGTTTTGAATTTATCCACGCACCGCAAATACCAGCAGGCGCGCGATCAGGCCGTCAAACGCGGCGTGAAGGCGCGGCTTTTCTGGACCAATCACCGCATCTCGGTGCCGCGTTATGTGGATCTTTTCTTCCGCAAATACGAAGAAGAGCTGGAAATGATGGACATCCCCGATGAGGTGCTGCGCGTCTTCAAGTATTTAAAGAAAGGTTGGAATCAAGCCGAAGTTATTCGCAGGGCCGCCAAGAAATACTACCGCAAAAACCGCAAGACCTGGAAGCGGGAATTCGCCCGGCACTATGCGCAGGCGATTGAGGATTTGCTCGACGGTAATTCGTTTGAACACTTTGCGGCCAAACTGGGAGTGAAGCTCCCCAACATCAAACGCACGTGGCTCGGGAGGAAAAGCGCCAAATGGTGAGAAAACTTCGCAGGAAGAAGGCCGTACGGCGGCGCAAGCGCAAGCCCGTCCGGTTCGGCAAACCCGTGATCGGGATCACCTGCGAAGTGCATAAACTCAAGCCCTATTTTGCCGAATTTGAACTCGTCTGCGACTACCGTTATATCCGCGCCGTGATCCGGGCCGGCGGCAATCCCGTCGTGCTTCCCATCAATCCCCTGAAACGCGATTCGCATGCGCTCTTGGACCAAATCGACGGGCTCCTGATCGTGGGCGGCGCCGACATTCACCCCACCTTTTACGGTGAAAAATCCAAAAAGAAGCTGGAACTCATGTACCGCGGGCGCACGTATTTTGAAATGCGCGCCTTCCGAGCCGCCCAGAAAAGAAAAATACCGATTCTCGCCATCTGCTACGGCATGCAGCTTGTAAATACCATTTACGGCGGTAAGCTGCATCAAGATATTCAATCCGAACTGCGCCACGCCAAGGACCACCGCAACAAGCGCAATCCTTTCCATCATGTGACGTTGATGCCGGGTTCCTTATTTCATAAAATTTTCGGCAAGAAAACGGTGGTGTCGCACTGCGAGCATCATCAGGCCGTCAAAATGCCGGGGCGCGGCATGGATGTCACGGCCTTTTCCGAGGACGGTATCGCCGAAGCGATTGAAGGTCCGGCAAGGCTGCTTGCCGTGCAGTGGCATCCCGAGCGGCAGCCCAAAGACCCGGTGCAGCGTAAACTTTTTTCTTATTTTATGAAGCAGGTGCGGGCGGCAAGGCTGGAACGGCTGAAGGGTTAATGCCCCAGATGATACGGGTGGCGCTTTAAAATCGTGAAGGCGCGGTAAATCTGCTCAGCGGCCACAATCGCCGCCAATTCATGCGGGTAGGTGAGCGGCCCGAAACTCCACATCAAATCCGGTTTCAATGGCCCCAGGTCTTTCTCTGAAAATCCGTCCGGTCCGCCGATGACCAACTGTAAATCCTGAAAACCGCTTTTCTGCAGGTCTTCCAATGCGCGCGCGAGCTCTTCAGAGCTGAGCGCTTTGACGTGCTGGGCGTTGTGGCACACCCAGACGCGCTGTCTGCCTTTCTTCGGATGTCTGCCGGCCTTGCCCGCTTGAACCTCGCAGCGGGCATAGCGGGAAATCCGTTTCAAATAATCCCTGAAAAGCGCGGCTGCGGCCGTGTTCTTGAAGGCGCGGTGTTCTTTTTCGCCGGGCTTCAGCCAGGTGAGACAAAAGTGGATTTTCATCACCGGCCCGGGGCGAAGGCGCCGAGGAAATAAAAGAAAATCAAAAGCAGGATCAGCTGAACCATCCAGCCGAAGGCGCAGACCACAACGGCCCGTAATGTGCTTTTAAAGTCGAGGGCCTGACGGACCGCGATAATCATGGCCAGAAGCATCCAAAAAGCAGCCGCGGGAAAAAGGAATTGGCCGAAACCGGGTATGACGGCCAAAATCCGGATGAGGCCGGGTGAACTGGAAAAACCGATGGTTCTCAGAAGCTGTCCTAAGTCGGCGTGCGTCTGGGATTCCGGCATGAGTTTTGTTCCGATAAAACAAGTTAAAAAGGCCCAGAGCATCCAGGTGATAAGCGCAGCCAGCGTCCCCCAGATCAGTGCGTCCCAACCGACATGCAGCGAACCGCCGATGCCTGCCGCCAGGCTCGAAAGTATCACCACAATCAGCGCTTGGCCGGTGGCTTGCTTGTCATGCTCCACTTCCTCATACAGCGCTGATTCCAATTTTGCCGCACGCCAAATACGATTGAATAAAAGATTCACTTGCC
>JBFHCO010000113.1:0-6078 GCA_041585205.1 Candidatus Omnitrophota bacterium
GGAAGGTATTCGCTTTTTCTGAGGTAAAGATTCGTCAGTCATGGGAAGATCTGTGGATTTCTAATCCGAAATCCCGGCGGAAGTCTCCGTCGGAACCGCATCCACCACGGTTTGCTTCTCGGCCGATCGCTTCGCAGCCAAATCTTTGCGGATCAACCGGAAATTGCGGAAATGAAGCACGCCCTTTTTGTGCTCGCCCGCTTTGTCATTTAATACCACGATTGTCATTTCGGTGACCGGTGTTCCGCGTGTGGTTTGAAAAGGCAATTTCATGATTTGCCATTGCTGCCTGAAATTCTTGGGGGCGAAGGCCCTCACTACGGAATAACGGTCTTTCATCTCAATGCGGACGGAATCGGGAAAACCTTCATTGGGAGCGCGTCGCACTTGAAATTCAAGCCCTTCAAAGTTATTGAGGTCAAAATCCCTGGTTTTCATGTACATACCCACAAAAGAACCCAGCGGAAATACGTCATATTCCATTTCCAGATGCACCTCGCCCGACTTTTCATCCTTGATAAATTCGCGGATGGCATAACCAACCTTGGGCGCGAAAAAAGTACCATGATCAAAAACGTATTCAAAAAAATTACCCGCTTCCTTCGAAAGGTCCATTTGGCGGGCTTCAAACGCCGCGCTCCGGTCGACCAATTCATAAGCTTCCTTCATTTCATTCCAATCATCCCGGGAAACCCGCACCGGATCGCTCGGGAGCCCGCCCCGCAGCATAAAGGTCTTTTGCAGCCCGCGCAGTATCACCCATTTGCGGTTCCAAAGTGAATTGGGCCGCACTTTCACGACGCCTCTTAAAACGCCCACCCAGCCCTTGCGCGATTCAGGGCGCCATTCAATCGCCGGCCGGAATACCGTTCCTTTCGCCGCCGTAGCGATCAAAATCGGCGAAGATATCTCAAAACTTTTGCCCGTAAAGTCCTTAAAGGTCGAAGCCAGCAAAGCGCCCTGCTTTAAATAAAGCCTGAAAGTGAGCCCTTTTTCAAAAAGGCGCGGGCCTTTCACTTCTACGACGGAATCCTCTTTAATGCGCAGGTTGATTTGATCAGGCACCAGAAAGTCAACTTCGCTGTCAAAACCCGTCCGGATGCGGTCCTTGACGCCGACTAATTGGCCGCGCCGAGCGGGTATCCACTTATTTTCCTTATGCGAAAAAACCTCGACTGTGCCGAAGAAATTGGAGATTTCGAAAGGCGGAGGAATCTCGGGACGTCCCGCGATCCAGGCATAGATGCCGAAACCTGCCACCAGGACCAAGGCGAATGCAAAGATCCGGACACCCCATCCTAGTCTGCCGTGCTGTGCGGTCATGGTTTAGTTTACCTCGGTTTCACGAAATGAATTTTACTGAAAATGGTGGGCGATTCAGGACTCGACGCCGTATGCGGCCCACCATATGCCGCCACGGCGTCGCACTTGATCACGGGATCAAGTGCGAACCTGCCCTGGCTTTCATTCATTTTCCCGGAAAGCCAGGACTGCCCCAACTTTAATTAAAATCGATAACTGGTTGGGGCTGAGACCCCCCGCATGTGAAGCGGATGCTCTAATCAACTGCCCGCCAAAAATCGAGTCGGGTCGGTCCGCTAATTTAAAAAAGGATGCCAAAAATACCTGGGCAATAGAGGATTCGAACCTCTGACCCCCCGCATGTGAAGCGGATGCTCTAACCAGCTGAGCTAATTGCCCAAAAAATATGTATCAGACAGGTCCGCCATGCATTGTGGCGGAAGCTAATCGCCCGTAAATCGAACAATCGTATGATAACTGCTTATGATACAAGATGTTGCAACTCATTTAAAGACCATTTTCTCACGGTGAGAAATCATATGCGGGAATTGCCTCATGCAGCCGTAAGAGTTGAATACGTAAGGAGTTGAGGCCTTCTTAAGCGCTGCGCAAGGATGCGGTGCGGGCCATCATGGATAATTGCAAAGCCTCGATTATGATGGTTATCTGATTCCCCTGTACCTGAAAACCTCGCTTGCCGCCGAAAAAATCCTTAAAATCATATTTTTGGGCGATTTCTGCGAGCGTTAAGTCGGGCTCCAAAGCGGCGGCAAGCGCCCAAAAGGTTTTGAGCAGCAAAACCGCGTCTTGTTCAAGCGGGTTGAGAAGCAGTTCAAGTTCTTGATCGGATTCGTCATGGCGGATAATTGCGAATTTTTCTTCGGGCAGCTGCCGGATAAATCCATTTAATTGCCGGCCGCCGAGCGTCACGACTCCCATTCTTCGAATGTTTTCGAGCACCATCAACGATTGAGCCTGCTTGAGCTTCGGATCGGATACGGGCATTTCGGAGATTCCATGCCGCTCCAACAGGCCCCGGATTTTCCCCAGGCCCTGCACCTTTCCCGTGCCGCTTGATGACCATAACACATTCCGTATCAGACCCCCGAAATGCATGAATATTTTTTCCAAACCGCTGCCTAAATCCTCAGGCTTGCCGGACGGTAAATCCACCGCCAAATAGACCTTTTGATCCGGAGCGCTCTCCATCAAGGCCTTTACATACTCCTTCAGGATGTTCGTCAGGCGCTCGTAATGAACTTGCTGCTGCTCGAGCAGTTCGCCTTCTCTCTCCGCAATCAGTTCTTCCACCGCAACCCTGACTTCGGATCGGAGTCGAGTAAAATCTTTGTCGCGCTCGATTTCGTCGGTTAAAAAAGATGCCGCTTCCTGCACCTCTTCTTCGGTCAGTTGCGCTGCAAATAATCCATCCGGCGAGAATAAAAAGGCCAATCGTTTCAGCAAAGGACCGTGACCGGTGAAAAAAGCATCCGATGTATTTTTGGCTTCCATGCGCAATTCACTGCGGGTCGGACGTATTTTGCCTGCATCGCTGCTTGTGCGCTCATCGTATTCGGCTTGCATCATATCAAACTGCCTGCGATCCGGATTCGGCAACTCCGCGTACGCTAAGCGACCCTCAGAAATTGCGGCCTGCATTTTAAAAAGATAATCATACGTCTTTAATTCATAATAACGGTTCAGCCATTCCAATTTCCCGGGCATATTTTCGCCCCTCTCCTCCAATAAATGCTTCGCTGAAACGGAGGATATTCTGTGATAAATAAAGGGATCCTGATTGGTTTTAGTGGGTAAAGGATACGCCGGCTCCGTCGGAATTTCCGGTCTCCCCGCGACCAAGGCATTCTGAAATTGCTCGGCGGTCCGGTAAAACAACTGATTGATTTCGCGGTGAAAGCGCTCGCCCTTGGGATGTACGATCAGCCCCTCGATACCTCGCAGCCTGTTAAGCAACTCATCCCAATCGCCGTCGACCCACCGCACCGTCGGATGAAGCGAATCTTCGAAACCGTATGATATAAAAGCTCTCATCATATCTCTCCGGTGCGGAACGGGCGCTATTTCCGTGTATTTGGATCGAAATTCGTCATAACTTCTCAGGAGTGCTGTGAACTGGATTTCGAAACTCCGGTAGATCCGCGCGATCTGCTTCATTTGATCATCCATCCAGGGCGGGCTGGTTTCAGGGAAAAAAACCCGGTATCCGTCTTCGGCGCTGGCAAAAGACTGACCCAGAATAAATAACTGAAATCCTTCCAGGAACAGCCGAATATTCGTTTCGCTCATACGCGGATGCAGATCAAATCCGAAGAACAGCCGATCCCGGTCATCCCTTACGAGCAATCCGTTCACATACAAGACGGATCTTAGGATATGAATTTTTCGGAGAACCTCAACGGCTCTTTCAAGCCATTGCTGAAATCGCCACTTTAAACGCTCTGGGAAGCCGCCCTCCGGTACCATCAGTTTATTTTGTAACTGCGCCTTCTGAATTTCCTTAGAGGTATGAAAGGGTCTGAATTGATTTTTGTCAGGATCCGGATCCCAATAGGTGTTATGAATCATGAAAAAAAGCGAGATGAATTTAGCGCGGTCTTCCTCGGAAGGAACGCGTCCGGTGCTGTGATTCGTGAAAAGCCTCAGCCATTGCGCATATCGGTCATGACGATTGGCGGCCAGCCATCGAGCCAATTCCGCCATATCGGTAGTCGGCCGCATCATCCGATCGCCGATTTTTGCGCCGATCGGCATCGCGTGGAGCAGAGGGTCTCCCGTCCCGCGAGTTTTAATGCGTTGAATCCATCCCAAATGCTCCTCATATACCCTTTCGATTTGGTCGCGTGCCTGATCGGTGTGCAGTCTCCATGAAGGATTCAATGCCAGAAAATACGGCAGCGTAATGAGAGCTTCTTCCCTGACTTCCTTTTGGCTGTGATAGAGATATGCGATCACGCGGCGAAGCGCTTCCGCCGTCGCGGCTTCCGGATCCAGCCTGAGGGCGTCTTGAATAGCCTCCAGTTTTGATTGAATATTCCGGACTTCCGAACGGGATCGCCCTTCCGATTCCATCTCCTCTTCGGAAAGTCTGTCAAAAATCGTGGTCAGACTGGCTCTCAGCGCGAAGAGCGACTCTGTAAACTTGGAAGACAATTGAAAAAAATTAGGATTTTTAAAAAAATTGATGAACGCGCCTAAGTCCTCCATAAAATTATCGGCGTTGAGGTGAACAAGGGCCTGTTGAAATTGAACCGGCATGATGAACCTGTATCCCTCAAGTTCCTTCAATACTCGCCTCAATCTTCTGGCAAGCCGATGTTGCTCAAAAATGACCTTATCGATATCTTTTCGATCTGCGCCTGTGCGTTCCAGGGCGTTGAGACCGTGTCGCAGCAAGGTATCCTGATAATCCAGAAGAATACGATCCGCGCGGCGTATCAAATTAGGAAATGTTTCCTTCTGGAAATAACTCCGCATCTCAGAACGTGACGGATCATCACTCGGTGAATCCGCGTCAAAACCGGACAAACCCATTTCCTTCAAAAGCGGCGGCCGGGAAGCCAAATCAACCCGGTCATCGCCCTTGCCGTGAGAGGCGATGGCCGCGATGCTCTCATCCAAAGCCGAAATAAAACCGGGTTTCAACTCTTCCCACAATTTTAAGTGCAACGTTCCGGTGAGACGCGGCCGTCCATAACTGTCCCAAAACCGCTCCGTTTGAATCCTATCCAGTGAGTACTGCGGAAATGCATTAAGGGATAGCTCGCGCGCAAAGCGGCGGAGGTCCTTTTCGATCGGGAGGGCGAAATCGCCCGTGATTGTAACGCTTATTGCTTTAGGGTTCCGTTCCCCCTCCGCAAGGGAGACGCTGACATTCGGAAGGCCGTATCTGTCCGTAATTTCCCGCAGCTCTTTCTTAAATAGCTCAGGTTCAGCAGCCCGGGCTACCTGCGCCCTGAACATCCGCCTGAGCGACTGCTTCGACTTTCCGGCCATCAAATGGACCGTCAATCGGTCGGCGATACGCGGAATGATAAATTCCATTAAATCCGCCTGATCGTACTCCAGCCGGTCGCCCGGCAGAAACGTATGCAGCGGCAATTCCCACCGACTCTTCTGACGGAATTGATCCCAATCATAAATGAAAAAATGAACCATGCGCTTCTTGGGACGATGCGGCCAGCGCAACGTTTCCACTTCAATGGTCATAACCTTATCATCCGTCTTGCGTGCGGTAACGTAAAATCTCCTATCCGCGCTCAGATAGCCGTCAAAGACGCCGAAAACGGATAAATCATTCAGCATAATCTTCACTTTTCCGGAGTCCACCGTGCGCAATTCCGAACGGCTCGTCGACGCATCATTTAAATCTTCCAGCGCGTCAATCAGCCAGAAGGACGCGCCCGTTCCGTTGCCTTCGCGCCTTTCTATTTTTTTATACCCGTCAATCGCGCGGGAGATACTATGCGGATTTTTATAATACTCCCGAACGAAGGCGATGACGCGTTCTTTGATATCACTCGGCACATTCCCGTTGGTCGCCGCGCCCGATTCTTTCGTCCATTGCCGGATATGCCGCATCAAATCCCCAAGCGTCAGCTTGTAATCCGTCACCATGACGAGAGATTTAAATCTGAGTTTTCCGTTTTCTCTTAAAGTTTCAAATGGATTTTGCCTGACTTCGGAACGCACGCTTTGAAGCAATGCGTCTTTGATATAATCCCGGTAATATCTCGGTTCCAGCAGAAGCTCCTCGAA
>JBFHCO010000114.1:0-6064 GCA_041585205.1 Candidatus Omnitrophota bacterium
CAGCAATATGAGAACAGTTCCCGCCATTGGTTTTTGGAATATGATCCGGCGGTGCAGCAATTTAAATTCCAAGTGAATGGTACGGTTGTCGGCACGTGGAATTGGGCCGCCGTAACGGACGCATGGCATCACATTGCTTTGGTGAGAAGCGGAAACAGCTGGGTTCTCTATGTTGACGGGGCAAGTCTTGGAGCCGTTAATTCCTCAAAAAGTTTTTCGAATGTCCAAGCGGACTTAGTGATCGGTAAAACCTTTAATGGTGCGGTCGATCAATATCTCACAGGTTGGCTTGATGAGTTTCGCGTTTCCAAAGGTGCGGCCCGTTGGACTTCCAATTTTAGTCCGCCCGCGGAAGAGTACGATCGTGATGACCAAACTGTCTTGTTACTGCATTTCACGGCGCCTGAGCTTAAATATCTCGCGGAGGTTTCATACCCTGAGGGTGTGGAGCTTGAACCTCATCACACACTTTTTATTTCCAATTTGTTTCAAGATGACGCGTTAGGTTCGGTGCATAGCCTGGGAGGAACGTATTTTCCGGAATGGTCGTTTCTTGATTTAAATGACAATAAATATAACGGCGGCTATATCCAGGCGGAAAAAACACTCGGGGCCGGCGGATCGAACGACCATCTGCCCGCGACCACTGCCACCTTGATTGACATGAACGGCGACGGCTGGCTCGACCGCGTCTTCATGCCCGAAGACCTCGATTTGGATGACAATTATTGGTGGGTTCAGCTTCATAACGGCGCCGGATTCGATGCGCCCATCAAATGGGAAGGGGTGGGGCGTTCCCGGGATCAGGTCTATACGCCCGATTCCTGGCTGTCTCACCGTTACAACTTAGGCGCCATCCGCCATTTTGAGGGCCGCCACCCGCATGTGTTAGGGGACTTGTTTGATATCAATGGCGACGGATTGCCGGACCGCGTAATGCAGCGCCATCGCGGTGAACCGGAATGGTACATTCAATTCAACAACGGCCACGGATTTGATCCCTTTGTGACTTGGACCAACGTTCATCCCGGCACGAACGGCAATTGGCAGGCTGAGTATGCCTCCGAAGCGCGCATTTGGCTGGAAGGCGTTCAGGAACTCGTCGTGGACATGGTGGATATGAACGGAGACGGAATTTTGGACCGCGTCATCCGTCCTTATGTGGGGCCGTTTGACCATTGGTTTGTACAGATCAATACCGGTGAAGGATTTCAAGATGCCATGCTTTGGAAAGGCGTCGATAAAACTTTTGCCTCAAAAGAAGCCGAAGCGGCGTCCCTTTCCTGGTATTTCGTCAAAAATAATCACATTGCCGATGTCGCCGATTTGATCGATATCAACGGCGACAGACTGCCCGACCGCGTGCTTTTGAAAAATAAAGATCCGAATAATCCCGACTCGGCGCTCGATTGGTATGTTCAACTGAATAACGGCGACGGTTTTGATCCCGTCATCCTTTGGGATGCCGATGTGCGCGCGATTCCGGATATGAGAACGCCCGCTTTGGGTTCGGCCATCCGCGTTTTTGACAGTTGGGGCAACCCGCGCGATGTCAAAATCGATTTGATCGATGTGACAGGTGACGGTTTGCCGGATCGCGTCACTATGCACTCCGGCGATGGGTCCGCTCAAGATACCTGGTGGGTGGAAGTGAACACAGGCGTGGCCTGTCCATCGGCAGACGGCGGGCCGTGCGGTTTTGCTGAAGCCGTGGCGTGGACGGGGATTTACGGCGCGAACGGAAATCAAACAGCCATCACGCAAGACACCCGCAATTACCGGGACTATGACGGCGGCGGCCGGGCGCCGAGCCAGGTTTTGGTGGTCACACAACTTAAGGATTTAAATAACGACGGATTTCCGGACCGGATTATTTTCCCCCAGACAGGGAACAAATGGCTTGTGCAATACGGCACCGGTTCCGGATTTCTGCCCGTTCAGGAATTCGAAGTCAAAAGTTTCAACGCCTCGACACAATCCATTCACAGTTCCAAATATGATTATTTGCATATCAGTTTGCGCGGCGAAAGTGATATCACACCGGCGCAGGGTGTGATCCAGGTAACGCTTTTTGCCGGCGACGCAGCGGGGACAGGCGGTGAAGCCTTGCCGGCCCCCTCGGTTGTTCAACAATGGACGATCGATTCGCTTACAACCGCATGGAAAGACCTTTATCTGCCGATTGATAAGGCGCAAGGCAATGCCTCATTTGTGAAAGTGGAATTCATTCCGGCCGGCGGGAATTCCGCCATTCCGGTTTACGTGGATAACATCACCTTCACCGCCTTCCGTCCGCCGGCCGTCACAGAGTGGCTGGATTATTTATTGACCGAGAGCGATGTCCTCGCCGAAATACACTCCGAAAGAACGCAGACCCTGGCCAATTTCTTGGGTCTTAAATCCGGTTCAGGCGATTTAAATTTTGACTGGGAAACACTTTTTAACACCGAAACCCGCATCAAGTTTGATGACCGGGGGGAAGCCACGCAATTTGAAACGCTTTACGGTTCCGTTTCAAAAATTGAAAATGACCGCGTCACGGAAACGACACTTCCCGACGGAACCGTCATCCGCTTTGATGCCCCAAATGAAAATAATCCCCAGCATTTAACGCAGGAAATCACGCACGCGGACGGATCGGTGGAAACCCTGCATCTTTCCTACGGGCGGGTTCGCACGGTTGAACGGCCTCAAGGAAGTCCGCTTCAATATTCATATGAGTTTTTTAGCATCCAGGTGACAGGCAGCGAATTCCTGCCTGTCCCTTGGGCCAAAGCGGGGGATGAAATCACGGTCGTGCATGATCCCGATTCCGGCATCACTGAAAAATATCTGGATGAGCGCGTCATTGTCCGTATCAACGCCAACGGCGTTGAAACCCATTTCCGTTATGACGCAAAAGGGAATTTAATCGAATCAAAAATTATTTACAAAGGCAAGGTTCGCCAAACCTTCCTTCACGGCATCTCGGCTAACGGCAACACGATTTTAACCACCGAAGATGGCATTCAGGAAGAATATTCTCCCGAAGGAGACATCTTATTCCACATCACACCGGAAGGGTACCGCTACGCGCATACCTTTGAACCAAGACAGGTTGCGGTCACGACATTCACCACCGAGACTGAAGTTTTTGAAGACGGAACAAGTTTAACGGTTGAAATCCCGACGGTGAACCTGGTGGATGATCCCAATGGCGATACGGTGCATCGCGTGACGCTTCAAAGCTTCACGGATGCCGAAGGTGTTTATGTGGAATACAAAGGGGGTGCTTTAAAAAGCGTCCTATTGACCGATGGGACGCGGATTTCCGTTGACCGGTTTGAGCTGCAAGAGGTTTTAAATCAAGCCACGAACGAAGTCACGGTTGAACTCCGGCTTTTGAATGTCACGGTTTTTCATTTTGACGGCACCATCACCGAATTCAAAGATGGGAAACCTTTTTCTGTGACAAGTGCCGCGGGGCGCGAAATCTCAATTGCCGCTGATACGGCCTGTCCCCCGCAAGGGGACTGTCCCCTTTTGAACCCTTCACTTGCCGCCCGATTCCATCACGAACAGGCCCGGCTGCTTTGGCAAGAGACGGTGCAAACGCATTGGAAAACCTATCAACCGCCCGCGGCGCTGCCGGTGCTTTCTGAATATACCCCGGAAGGAAAGATTTTGACCCGTCAGTTTGCCGAAGGCGCCACGGAGCTTTACACCGATGAAGGAAAAATTTCCCAGGTGCTCGCGCGTGACGGGGAACGGTTGGTGGCTTACACCTATGATGAAGAGGGGAATATCGTCAAAATCGATATGGAAGGGTCCCGCCGGCGCCTGGAATCCGCGGTCTTAAGGCTGCGGGCCGAAGTGGCCATGGAAAACGGGGATGCCTTGGCGCGCGTGGCCGAGCGTAAACAGGTTCTCACTCAAACGATCGAAGGGAAATATAAAGAAACGCGCGACCGGCTGCTTGCCCTCCGCGCGCAGCTTGAAGCCAAACGAAACGAGGTGAGCGGTATCGAAGTTAGCGGCAGCGCGGCTCGCGGCATGATCTCGGACGCCTTGGGAAAAATTCAAGGCGGTATCAATCAAGTCAACGGCGCCTTGGCCAAGCTCGCCAAACAGCGGCGCGAAGCGTTGAAAGAGTTATCCGAGCAGGTGGCCCAAGCCGAAGACGACATCAATACCGAAACCCAAAAGGCCTATGATGAAATCGATGCAAAACAAACCGAAATCCGCGCTTCCATTCTCCGCCAGGAAATCACGCCGGTGGTGCTCCATTGGTACCGGAAAATTCTCGGCCGCGATCCGAATGACACCGAACTCAACGCGGTGATAGACGGCGCCGATTACGCATCCGGCAATTTTGACCTGGAAGGATTGAAGACGGCACTATTAAATAGCGATGAGCTTCAAAGCCGCATCGCTGAAGTGCAAGCGATTAAAGATGCGGTGGAAGCCGAACTTCTCACATATCTTGGGATGTCTGAAGATGCCAAACAGGCGCTTGCGGCGGCGCTTGGTATCCTGCCGGAGGAAAGGGTTGCGCTTTCTCAAAATGAAGCCGAGCAGATTTTGCAATGGCTGCGCACGCGCTCCCTTCATTTCGGCCAGTCCGCTTTTCTGTCGCTTGAAGCCCTGCTCGATCAAGCGGGGATCGAACATTCAAGAGTGGAGCTGGCCACAAAACTGATTCTTACCGACATTTTATCCGGCGTGATCTCGCCTTTGGAAGAAGGGGATTTGGTGTTATCGCTTTATGCCATGCGTCGCGTCGCGGCCGGCTACGGTCTTGAAGCGGCCTCTTACAAAATGAATTACGAAGTCCTTAAAGAAATGTACCGGCAGGCCTGCGGTTTACAAATCGAGGGGTGTGACCTGCGCGTGATCGCCCATATTTCGGGCAATCACTATATTATTGTCACCGGCATCGAAGAACGGGTGCGCCTCGATGAAGCCGGTCAAGCGATATTGGATGAAAACGGCAATCCGGTCACCGATGATTTCATTTCCTATACCGACCCGGGCGCCGGTCCTGAAACGGCATTAAATCAGGTTTCACTTTCCAAAGAAGACTTCCTGCGTGTGTGGCTGGATCCGCGCACGCTTGAGTCCGGTGATCCCGATCAAGGTTTCGGCTACGTCCTCTCGCCCCGCCCTCCGCCCGAATCCCACGGTACTCAGTACTCGGTACTCGGTACTGCTGCCGAGCAATCCATCCGCGGCGCCTTCTTCGGCCTGATTTTCGGCATTGTCGCGGCGGTTTTGAGTGCGGTCATGGCCGCGGTGACGGCTGCGGTGGCGGCGGTGGTCAGTATTATCAGCGGTTTACTTGCCGGCATCGGTTCCATCCTTTCCGGTTTCGGTTCCTTCTTCACCGGTCTTTTCACCGGCAATTTCTTGGCGGGGCTTCAGGGTCTATTTACCGGCATCATGACCGGGCTCGGTCAAATCGCCGGCGGCATTTTGGGCGGCATCGTTCAATTCGGTGTGGGGCTGTATGGTGCCTTCACGACACTCAGTCAAGGTTTCTTCGCCGCGATGACCGGATTCGGAAACTGGGCCGGCAATCTTTTCGTCTCCTTCGTTGATTTTGTCCAAACACTCAGCTTCAAAAATTTAATGTACGGTTCGCTGCTGGGTTTGGGATTTGACGGAACCGCCGCGCTTCTGGAATTGATCGGCGTATCTCCCAAGATCACGCGCAGTATTATTAGTGGCGGCAAAATCGTGGCCGGCATCGCTTTACTTGCCACCGGTAATCCGATGGGGCTCGGTTTCATTGCCGGGGGCACTTCGGAACTGTTGAATCTTCACACGAGCCTCCCGCCGATTCTGACTCAAGTGATCAGTATCGGAGCCTCTGCCTTGGGCGCATTTGCCGTTGGAGCCGTTAATCCGGAATCAATCATTCAGGCATTCGGCGGTTTTAAGGAAATCCTTCCGCATCTTGCCATGGATTTCGCCGCAGCAGGTTTGACCGCCGTAGGCGATATACTCGGTTTGGATCCCCGCATTACGGCACTCATATCGGTTCCGATACGTGCCACGGTAGGCAGTCTCACCGGGAACGCTTTGG
>JBFHCO010000115.1:0-6030 GCA_041585205.1 Candidatus Omnitrophota bacterium
AGCGCATCTTCGATGTAAAGTTCATCCGAATTGTCGACAAAGGTGAATTTGCGGCGATCCGCTTCGGGAATCAGAGCCTCCACGACGGACCGGGCCGGATTATCGGATGGAATGATCAAAACCACATGGTCAAATGAGTTTAGTTCACCCGCCAGCCTTTTGATGCGCGACACTTCTTCGGGAGTGATTTTTTTTGCGGCGAGAAGATAATTGAGCTTTCCGGCTTCCAAATCCTTTTGGATTTGACGGTAAATCCCGGTACCGTCCGCAAGCGCCCGTTCCAGTTCCGGTTGCGTAATCCCGTGCAGTTCCGTCAACGTGTCGGACAGGGACTTGGAAATATCAATCCTTTGTTGACCGATGCCGTCCGTTGAAAAAGATGCAAACCGATTGATAAAGGCCGAAATAAATGCGGTATTTTGAGGGGTTAATTGGCTGGTCGTATTTAAATTACCCCGGTTTTCTTTTTCAAAAAGCCTTGCCAATTCGCGCCACATTTCATGAATATGAACGGGTTTGGAGAAAGGATTGATTTCGATTCGGTTAGCCCAGGCATGATCGGCGCGCAAGACAAGTAGATTTAAAAGACGCAGCTTATTGATCACCGCATCGGAAGACGTAAATGGGATTTCTTTGAGAATCTTGCCGGTATCGACAATGAGATTGTCCGCTTCCGCGAAAAAACGCATGAGATTGACGCGTTGTGCGCCGTTCAATTTATTAAACGCCTTACGTACAGAATTTTTAGACGCTCCCGTCAGAACCGACATCGCGCTGTAAGCACGGTTCATCTGCTGCTTACGTTCCGCGGTCCTGAGTTCGGACCGCATGACGAGGGCTTCGGATTCCGGAGCGGAATTCAATTTACCGTTTTCCGGGTTGAATCGCAAAACTTCCTCGGTATTGCCCAGATTTCTAAACAGATCTCCGTCTAAAAGAATGTATCCCTGCTCAGTCCAGCTCAGCCGATCAGCCGCAAGCGCGGGGGCAATCCGCGCCTCATCCAATAATTGGCGGATTCTTTCGGAGCGAGCCGGCGCGGTCAATTGAACCGTTTCCCTGACGATTGAATCGCTGATACGACCCAGTTTCATTCCGGCATAATGATGCGCAAATCCGCCATCATGGGCCATGATGGCCGGAATGGAATCGGCGGTTTGGCGCAAATAGGAACGCAACGCAAAATAGTTACCTCGCAACATCATGAGATCGTGATAGGAATCCGCATCCGAAATTTCGCTCATATGCGGCGTGACGGATACATAGGCTACGCCCTGTCGTTCGAAAAGATCCGAAAAACCTTCTGTATGAAAGCCACCCGTAACCAAAACCGCCTTCGAATTACCGCTGTTTTTCATACGCTCGATCATATTGTCAAACATGACCCGCTCTCGGGCCTTCGCGCTTTCATAAAACGCTTCGGCCTTCTCATACAATGCATCAAGATCCTGTAAGGTTTGAATTTGTGAAAGTTGGGCCGACTCACTCACCTTCTGTAAGCGCGGCAACCACAACGAAGGCTTGAGCTCTTGTTTTTTTAATTGAAAGGTTTCGAAATCCCGGTGAGCCATTTCGAGAGAAAATATTTTTTTCAGCAGAAGATAATCACGATAGAAATCGATCAATTCTTTTTCGAACGCCGCTCGCGTCAGACGATCAAGCAGCAAGTCCGTCAACTTTTTGATTTCCTCAAACAAGTCTTCGACTCTGACTTCGCTATGCAGGACAATGATGCCGGCTTGCAAACTAAATACCGGATAATCACCGAAGGAAAATCCGAGTGATTCCGTCCGTTCATAGAAACTTTCCAGAAATTCACGCGGCGTTTTCCCCCGCCAGCGCCGCTGCCCTTGGCGGTAATCTCCGTCAGCAAAATCACGTATCCCCTGAATCCAGTCCGCTTCCACCTTCTGGCTTTCGAGCCACCGAATGAGCAGCGTCTTTTCTTTATCCGCCTGCGATAACTCTACTTGCTTTTCAAGATCTTGAAGCTTCAGCAAGCGGACGAGCTGCGGCCATTCGAATTGATGTCGGACATTTGTAAGGTCAAGGTTAAGATGCTTGAGAGCATTTGCTCGGAGAGTGTTAAGATGCCGGATGATTTCGGACGGAACATCCTGATAATAGAGCCATTCCTTGAAAAATTGCTTCAATTCTTTCGAAAAATGACGGGAGGCGGTTGTCAGCAATGCGGCTTTGATTTCATTCAAAAAATTTGCAGCCTTTTCCTTCTGCGCTATGACATCTCTAAAATGACGCACATTTTGCCAATAAAGCTGCGGGTGCTCGACGCCGTATGCGGTCCGCTCGGAATTTTCCGTTTGCGCGATGTGCCATTCAACGCCGCCCAAAAGGCCGTCACGCACAAACCATTCGATTAAACGATTGTTGATCGCGGGCTCGCTGAAATAGTGATAACGATCCCGGGTTATCTTTTCAGTCGCGCCCTCCAAAAAAATCTGTTCTATTCCATATCGGTGAGAAAGATATTCCAGAATCCGTTTGGTATTGATTTGAGCTTCATAATGCGCGTGTGCATCTTGGATGTGGATGATTAATGCCCCACCGCTCTGCGGGCCGGATTGCGGTACGTAATGCCGCTGAACCGAACCGAGCGACTCGGGAATTTCAATTGCTAAAGCGTCATATGGAGTCGCGTATTCGCGGGCAGAAAGGGGCGAGACGGCTAGAGCGGGCGCTGACCATGCGAGCGTTGTCACCGTAAAGCACATAGTGACAAAGTAAGTGATTAGCTTGATAGCGTAGGCTTTTATCCAGGAATTTGCCATTTTTGTATAGGGAATTTAACTTTTTTAAACAGATTAGTAAGTACGAAAGTATGCATGGTGATGTCCGATTTGTCAAGCAAACGGGGCCTGAAAACACTGTGACGTTCAAATAATGCATAACTGATTGAAATATAATGGGATATGCTTTATTATACAACGGTCAAGGGTCTGGGACAGGATCCAAGCCCTATTTTGACCTTTTTTTGATTCACAATGCATAATCCGGGAGACGTTTATGGTAACCAAAGATCAAATCATTGAAGTCATAAAGCAATGCTATGACCCGGAAATCCCCGTCAATATCTGGGATTTGGGCCTCATTTATGATATCGAGATCAACCCCGAGAATGAAGATGTGAACATCCGCATGTCGCTTACCTCGCAGGGCTGCCCGGCCGCGCAGCAAATCCCCGAGCAACTCAAATCCTCTCTGACGCAGAAACTCGGCTTAAAAAACGTGCGCGTCGATGTCGTTTTCGATCCCCCCTGGACACCGGAACGCATCAGCGAAGAAGGCAAAAAGAAATTGGGCCTTTTGGAATCCTAATTGCAGGAAATTTCTGAACTTTACAATCAGGCTCTGGAGGATTACCGTCAAAAGCGATTTGACGATGCGGCGGACAAGCTGCGCCATGTTCTCGCCATTGATGCTTCATTTGAAGATGCCTACGAGGCGCTTTCCGTTATTCTGTATAATCAAAAAAAATTTGATAGCGCCGTAACACTCATCAAAAAATGGGTGGTCTTAAATCAAAATTCCATCATGGCGCGCACCAATCTTTCGCGTTGCTACGCCGCCAAAGGCATGATTGCCGAAGCTGAGCATGAACAAGCCGAGGCCAGGCGTTTGAGCTGGAAGGCCGATCTGAAATCCAAACAATCCGGTCAGCCCAAGGTAAATTATGACGCTCAGATTGCGCGCTTCAAGAAGATCATAGAGCTGGATCCCGCGGATGTGCTGGGATATTTCAGTCTGGGAACGGCGTATCTTGATTCCGGCCGTAAACGCGAAGCGAAAGACACTTTTGAAAAGGCGGTGGAAGTTGACCCCAAGCATTCCTCCTCCTACTTAGGATTGGGCCTGGCGCTGGAAGGTTTGGGCGATAAAGCAAAGGCCAAAGATGTTTACCGCAAAGGCATGATGGTCGCGGATCAAGCCGGTGATTTGATGCCGCTTCGCAAGATGGAATCCCGATTGAAGGTAATTGAGGAAGCTTTATAGAAGACGGTCCTGTTCAGAAATGTAAATTTTCTGCCGGGCCGTATCCGCACATCGGCACGAGCATTACGCGGCGGTGGCGAGTTTGGCGATGGCTTTGAGTTTCACGGTGATTTGAGCGAAGACCCCCACGCCTTGCTCATTAATGTCATAATTTCTGTCATCATAGCGTTTAAGGGCATCGCGCACTTCCTGTTTAAGGGTTTCCCACAATTCAAACAAAGCCAAGGTAGCGGCCGGCACTTTTTCGCCGGATATAAAGGCAGCACCGCGGTCCGAGGTTATCGCACCGCGAATGATTTTGGCCAAAGTCCGAATTTTACCCTCCACGCGGGGTTGTATACCCGCTTCCACCAACACCGCCATATGCTGAGATTGAATTTGCGAGACGCCCGGAACATCGGCCACGCCCTGCTTACGAAGATGGCGATAGAGAATCTCGGAAGCTTGCTGCAAATATTTGTTTAAGATCGGGACCGCGCTGACATTGACCGGAATGATATCCAATCGGCCCTTAATCGATTGATTTTTCCAATCGCGTACTTCGTTGACACGATTTGAGAGATAATCATAAACGGCATCGGGCACCGGCGAGCTGGAATCCACAAAAAGATTAAAGACTAAATTCGAATGCGAGGCCACCAAGCCCAAGTAACTTTCGATTTCATCCTCGGTCGGAACGCGGTCGGTAATAGTCACAAAAACGGCCGGACGGTCACTATAACTTAAAAGCGGATCGTCGGCCACGGCATCCAAGATCCGTTTCGAGGGTCCGCCGGAAGCGACCACCTCATTCATGCGGCTCACCAATTGACGCGCTTGATCCGCCGTCGCGTCTTCAGGAATCACGAGTCGGGTCAACGCGGCTACTTGTTCCCGGGGCGAACGGGTCGCAAAATTTTCCAAAATGTCGGGGCGCGGCGTCACGAGTGAAATATTCGCCAAAAAGGGCACATCAAAATCAGTGGGCGTCAATTGCCGCAGAGCTGTCGCGGCGTCCTCATCTCTTACCCGCGGAAGACCTGCATCGGTGGGCGTAACCGTTAAAGGCAATTGCCCCGTCACAACATCCACGGGACCGAGTCGTTCTGTGACCGGTAGTTCCGGTAACTCCGTGATCTCGGGTTGAGTTACCGCCAAGTCATTGGGACCGAGCGAAGTCAATTGAAATGCGAAGGTTTTACCGTTGGTTTGCGGAAAAGTCACGCGAACGTTTTCCCCCGGAAGGCTGAAAACATACGTATTTTGATTCACGTCTGAGAGTTCATAATCCACCTTCGCTACTTCTTTTGAAAAAGGTGTGTTTGAAAAATGACGGATGGCAGTCTGTAATTCATCGCGGCTTGCGACTGTTTTAACTAAAGTGTCTAAATACGCGTCTAATATCCTTTTACTGAAGGCGAGCTCATCGACGCCCTGTGCGATGCGAACCTCCGACCGCTGGCTGGCCGCCGGGATTTCAAGCGTCGCCAAATCAAAAACCGTGGGGCGATTTTCCATCATCGTCGCGACATAAGGATCATGGTCGATTTTTTCCGTCAAACGTGGCGTAATCACTCCGTAATTAAAATCATCCTTCCGAAACATATCCATCAGACCTTCCGTATGAAATCCGCCGGATACCAATACGGCTTTATTCTCATCCTCATCCTGCATCCCCTGCTTAATGGAATAGTAAAAAACAGATTCCCTTTGGCGGGCATAATCATAAAATCGGAAGGCTAAGTTAAATAATTGGTCCAATTCCTCGACTTCGGCGACGCCCATTTCGGCTCTTTGAGCATCAAAGGCATGCGCGACGGCTGAATTCATTTTGTTCATCCGATCCAGCATGGCCTGAGGACCTATCCAACTCCGTCGGTACGCGGCGCGCTGCCATTCCTTACGCGAAAGTTCCAAATTCATGAGTTTTCGCATGAGTTCCGCATCCCGGAAAAGCTCGAGCAGATTGTTTTCCATATCGGAAACGGTTAATTCGTTCAGTACTTTTTCAAACAACATCTCGATTTCCTCAAAAAGTGC
>JBFHCO010000116.1:0-5967 GCA_041585205.1 Candidatus Omnitrophota bacterium
CACCGGCTGCTGCCGGTACAGCATCTTTTGGGGGCGATGCAGGAAATCGTCAGTGATTATTTTCCGGAAGGAACAGCGGATGCCGGCACCATGATTGATGAAAGATGGGTCTATAATTTCGTCCTTCCCAATGTATTGCATCAAAAGTTAAAAACCATGGCCGGCCGCTCCGAAGTTCGCGGACAGGATTTACAGAAACCTTATGACTATGATCCCAACCGCAAACGGATTTTGACGACAGCGCCTGCGCGGCTTGCGATCAGCGTAGGGGCTTACCGAGTTGTGAAAGGCAAAATCACATCTCCTCCTGATTTGAGATCTAATTTTGACCGTACTCCCAAGGTTGTCGCGAACACCGTTTCAAACCGCGTGTTGGATGCGTATTTGCGCGAAATCGTGGGAGATCCGAATATTTCATTGACCGATATTTACGGCGTCGAAAGCATGGACCGATTTTACGCCGCTTTGATGGGCAATGAATATCACGGCTGGTTTCCGGCTGATCAGCTCGAATTGAACAAGGAGAAAAAACTTCTGATTATCAACGGTCATTCAATCCGCCTGCATGAAGAACCGCCGGATGCTCATTGGCTGAAAAGCACGCAAACGGAATATTTAATCGATTTCAGCGATCCCGATCTGACCGGCGAAAGCGATCAAATGCGCCGTGACCGCTTGGATCTCTTAAGAAGCAAGGGGAAACTGAAAAAGGTTTTAGCCATTTATCCGGATGAAGATCCCGCAAGCCAGGTGGTCGTACCGGGTATCAACGCCGTGCACGTTCTCAGAGCGGATCAAGGCTATCTGCCCATGATTTCTCCGCTTTCCCTCGCGCTCGCGCATATTCTGGGGATTGTGAACAATCATTTTACGGATGATTTCGATACCTTCGGCGGAGTTCAGGCCGCCCGTCCCATGACAGGAAGCGCGGGCAGCATGCGCCTGATCAAGGACAAGCCGTTTGCGCGGGCCCTGCAGACGCTTTTCCCTCACTGGTTTCCATCCTTCAAAGACGGGGAGTCGCTCGCCGGCGTCGTGGAATTTGATGCGCCCAAAGGGGCCGGGAATGCGCGCGTGCTTCTGGCGCCGAAAAAGGATTCCAAATTCAGGAACCGGTTGAAAGGTGTAAGCGGGGATGAGCGTAAGAAGGTTCAGGCGCAGCTTAGAGACGAGATCAACGCGGAATTTAAAGCCGCGAGCGAGAATGCGCTCGGCGATTATGTGCGCTACGCCGGCGCGGATGAACATCTCAATTCTCTTTTAGGCATTCGTGATTTACAACCGGTTGTTTTCGATTCACAGGCCACCGAAGTGCTGGAAAACGGCCAGGTGGAACTGTTTTTCCATTATAACGACATGGGTTATGCGACTGTCTTGAACCGTTTTTTGAAGGACGCCTTGAAAATCGACGGTGAAAGAGTCACGGCATCCGAAGCCATGGCTTTTGCGGACAAGGCCAAACAAGGGCTTTGGCGCGAAGGCACGATTGCCCCCAACCGCAAGACGCAAATTCCCAAAGTGGTGCAGCGCGGTGATGAAATCGGTTTTACCATTGTCGGTGTGCGCGGCCGTATCGGTCGTCTAGTGCACCGATTGTTAACCCAGGATCCCAACTATGTCCCCAAGGCCTGGCTGGGTGTTCAGGATATCGGAACAACAATTCAGGTCTTCAATGAAGATGTGGTGCACGGACCCGACCCTTACATGCTTCACAGAGTGGAGGGGAACATGGTGCAACTGATACGCCGTGAGACGGGAGAGTATTTAAAGCATCCCGTCACTCAGGAGCCTGTTAACATTCCCTATTTCCATATCCGCAAACGCAATGAAGAAACACAAGAAGCCTTCGAGCGGCGCTTTCGGGAAACGCTGGGGCCTGACATTATCGACGGCACCGAAACCATTATCAATGCGGGCGGATTCGCTTTAAGCAAACAAGATCCGTATTACAACGGTTTTGTGAATCCGGAAAATTCAACCAAGAAAAAACGGATTATTTTGACGGCGCCCGGTAAAGGGGATGTGGATATTACGGTGATTCGCGGCGTGAACGAAAATAAACTCGTGGACTTGATTCAGGAAAAAGAGGATGGCGAATTTGTCGTGATTTCCTGCGCCTCCTGCACCACGACCGGTCTCGGACGCGTGCTGCTGGAATTGACCGATTATTTAAGCAAATGGGGCGTGGAGTACACGCGTTTCATTACGGATCACAGCATGACGCCGAGCATGGCGCCGCTTTACGGTGCGGCGAATATCGGTGAATTGCGTTCGGCGACCGATCCGAAATTATCATCTATTCGCGCTTCGACCGGAGCCAATAAAGCGATTGTGATGGTCCGGCCCGACTTCAAAGGCCGCTTAAGCGGTATCGCGCGCCGGAACGCGAATTACTCGGGGTCATTCGTGGAAGCGACAGCGCTCATCCCTAATACCGATTTGGCGCCTCCGACCGTCGCGCAAATCAATCAATTTTTCAAAGATCGCGCGGATCTGGATTTATATGACGTGCTGGCCTACGGGGATTACGTTCAAGATACGAATCAAGTGGTCGGCGACGGGCGAGCGTCCATTTTTATCCCGCAATTGACACGCGTGGAATCCGGCAGGGAATACACGCTTGTGACCGTGGTATTCGGTTACGGCAATGAAGATGGCTATGCCGCAGCCGTCGCGCATATCGATAAATTGGCGGGACTCAGCCGCCGGGGTTTGATAGCAAGGGACGGCGCGGGAGTGATCTCCGCTCCGGAAAAACCCGCGCAATTCCTGGTTTATTACAATTCGCTGCTCGTCCGGATTAAAGAATATGACGGGCTGACGGAAGAAGAGCTGACGCTTGAAGGCAAAGACGCCAAGCGTTTTCGGACCATTATGAATAAATTGAACGCCGATTTAGAAACGGCAGTTGATATGAAGCGGTACCGGTCCACGATTTCGATAGTGGAGTCCGCGATCCAGGAGCTCAATGCGCTCGGTGATGGATCCCATGAAACCATTCAACAAATTGAAGAAGACATGCGGAACAGCCTCGCGGAGTTTGAGCGGGCGCTGGATGCCTACGACGGAAAAACTGCCCCGGCTCAAACGGATGACGGCGCCGCGCGTTCCGAAGTACGGTCTGAAACAGGCGTTGAAGAAGTTCGGGCACCTTCTCGCGGTGTATGGATGAATGCGTTGCACGATGCCTGGCAGACCACCGTCGTTTTTTGGAAAATCGCCGTTCGCTCCAAGCAATTTACGGATCAAATCCGCGGCGTATGGACGGATTTAAAGCAGATCGAAGAGCGGGACCCCTCTTACGGTTTGAATGCATGGCAGCGCGCCGGCATTATCCGCCGCATTGTCACCGGGCAAATCAAGCTGACCGGGAATCGTGTTGCGATCTTGAAAAACAAAGAAATTAAGAAAGATTCAGAAGAAGAAATCATCGGCGGACTTGATGAAGCCGTCGCTCATTACCCGGTCCATAAGGATGGACGCGGATTTTTAAAATCCACGGTTTATGCCGTTCCGACGACATTAAACGGATATTTTATCGCCCTGCAGCTGAAAAAGGGTGAGGGTGACCATGATTTTCCGGTGACCGTGCCGGGAGGGTATCGATATATCGGTGAAGACGGGGAGCCCGAAACAAAGCAGGAAGCGCTCGCTCGCATTCTCGGCCGGGATCTGAACTTGACCTTGCCTGACGTGATCACAAGCACGATCCGAGAAATACCCGGCAACCCGCGGCGCATCAGTGCAGGTGATCAGCGGCTGCTGAAGAGATTTCCGGTGCGTCTGGAACCGGGAACGCATGAATGGAGAACGGTTTACCATGTTCAGTTGGGACAGGGCAGCTTAACGTCATCGGGACAGGCCTATCAGAGCATGCGCGATAAAATGATTCATTTGCAAAATATCACGCGCATGGGTGAATATACGGATGAGGAAATTGAAGGACCCATTCGCGGCATTTTGGAAATCGACCCGACGCAATTCGCGAGTCTTGCCAATATCTACCAAGGTCCCACCACGGCATCCATCGAAGCGGCCTATTTCAGGGGCAATGCTGATGAGAATTTAATTGTCTTGTTGGCGGATGAAAAAATCCAAAATCAGATCGGTAAGGTGTCAACGCCCCGTGAGGACCTTCGACGCCTTAAAGAACGGGCGCTTGAGGCGGGCGTGGACCGGTCCGTGGTTGAATCCTTTTTGTCAGATTTTATGATCGAAGAATTCGCTCAGCGGACGCATCCGTTTTACCTGGGAGAGGACCGGATAGCGCTTTCGGGAAGGAAAGTCGCGGTCTATTTGTATGATGAAAAGTATGTTCAAGCGGCCCGGGAGAATCAGGAACCGCCTATGGATGCGGTGGCCACGCCGCTCTGGGAAGTGGATGCAAACATCGCAAGAAAACTGAATTTGCCCGGAGCATTCGCCATCCGGTCCGTCAATGCGTTCGTCCTGCTTTCGGGGCAAAATGTCGGGCTGATGTCGGTTGTCGAACGGAGTTTGGATGCCCCCGTCGAACCGGGAAGAATCGGCCTTCCGGGCGGTTTGCAAGCCGTTAACGAATCCGAGCGCGAAGCGGTGGAGCGTAAGATCAAAGAGCGGCATCTGTTGAATGATTTCGGCTTACTTCAGGGGAAGCAGCAATTTTTAAGGCGCCGCTGGGAGAGAATTGATCCTGCAAATCCGGGTTCGCCTCGGCAGCATGAGCAATTGTTTTATGTGTACCCGGCAACACGCAGTGAGTCGGAAGCCATACGGCGAAATATCGGCAAGTTGGACGGGTTGAGGCGGGAGCGGGAAGCGCTTGAGAAGGCCAAAGCCCTGCTCGATCAAAGGGGTGAGGTTGATTCAGAGACCCGCAAGACCGTCGACCGGTTAATGAAAAAGGCTGCGGCGGCGATGGAAGAAGCGACGATACGCGGGATCCGATTTTATTCATTCGGCCGATTGCAAGCCGGCGTGTTTCCGAGCGATGAAGAGTTGGAACTTCAAAAATATCATGATCACCTGGAAGAAGAGGAAGCGGCGTATGACGCGGTGGCTCCAACGCCGTTGCATTTGGAAGCCACACGCGATCTTTTGCAACCATTCTTTCACGAACGACCCGAATTTGTCTTGGCGCTCGCAAAATTCATTTTGGAGCACATGGTGAAGGAATACCTCGAACATCCCACCGAGCTGAATTACCAGCGCATTGACCAGCATTTGCATTATTTGGCTGTTTACGCCGGACATCAGGGTTTGGATTTAGAGAGGATGTCGCTTCGTGTGCATATCGAAGAGGGCGTTTACAGGAGAGAAAGCTTTGTCACGGAATCTATTTCAGCGGATGGTTCGATCAAGTCAGCGAAGCCTCAAAGACTGCCTCTTCAGTGGCAGCCCTCTCCCTCGCAAAGCGCACAAATGCCCAATGATTTGGACTATTTAGGGCGGTTGAAAAACGCGATTGCCATGGCTGAGGATCGGGTCAAGTTTTCGGGTAAGGATAAAATTATGCGGCCTCTCGTAGATCTGAAGGACCTTGTAGACCTTCTGAGTGCAGAAGTTCAGAAAAAAAGTGCGGCACTGACGATTGAATTTTTGGAGGAAGAAGAGAAAAACGTCTCAGCGGCACGGGAGTTGTTTCACTACATCAAGATGGCTGGGTTGACGGTGGGTGAATTGGATCTTGTGATTGATGCCGGTCTGCGCGCCTTCCGCAATGTGATTGAAAGATCCGACGAAGACGTCGCGATCAAGAAGTTTTTTGTGCCCATTTGGGAACATTTTGAAACTGAGTACTATGAAGAAGTTGCGGGCATGTCGAAAGAAGACCTTGAAGGTGCCGATGAAGAATTGACTTCAAAGCTGGTCCGTGAAAAAAATACGTACGCCACGCCGAGGTTCAAGGCTCAGGTGCGGACAGTGCGTGATTGGATTATTTCAAGCGACGACGAGGATTTAATCGCCTTGCGGGCGGAATACGAGCGG
>JBFHCO010000117.1:0-5815 GCA_041585205.1 Candidatus Omnitrophota bacterium
AAATTGCGAAGCCATGATCATATAAACAAGCATGATGGATAAAATGAAGGCAAAAATAACCTTCGCGAAATTCTCCTGCACCTCTTTCGCCTTGCCCGACAATACGACTTGAAAATCGGCCGGAATTACAAGTTCACCCAGCAGAGTTTGTACTTGCTTGATCGCATCTTTGCTCTTAACATTTTTAGCCACATCAGCCGAAATGATTGCGGTGCGCTCCTGATTGGAACGGCGGATTTCACTGGGCCCCACGCCCCGCTCGATCGTGGCCACTTCTTTAAGAGGGATCAAAGCGTCCAGAATTTTAGAATAAAGCAGCAGATTGTTCAGATTACTGACATTCAACCGGTCCTTCTCGCTCAATCGAACCCGCACATCGAATTCCTTACCGCCTTCCCGGTAAAGCGTGGCAACAACACCTTCGATGGCGGCCTTTGCCGTCAATGAAATATCCAGGGCGGAAATCCCGTAAAGGGCCGAACGCCTTTTATCGATTTCCAGCTTGGTTTCCGGAGCCGCTTCCGCGATGTCATCTTGAATATCCGTCACACCGGGGATTTCAGACAATCTTTTTTTGATTTGATCCACCACATCCTGCATCATGAGAAAGTCATAGCCTTTAACTTCGACCAGAATCGGTTTTACGCCGCCTTCCGCAAAGGCGAATTCGCTTTCCTGGAGCACAAAATTCACGTGGGCGTCTTCCAAGTCTAAGGGCTGCATTTCCTTCCGCAGCAAAGCGACAACCGCTGCCGAGCTGCGCTTGCGTTTTTTGTCGAGGTTCACAAGAATGAGCGCTTGCGATGCGCGCAAGGTTTCAACCTTCACCTCTCCGGCTTTGCTTTTCTCCGATCCGACCGTCACCGAGACGTCTTTGATTTCGGGAATGGTCCCGATAGCGGATTCGATTTTGCGGCAAACGCGGTCCGTGACTTCAAGCCGCGTTCCGATCGGCATGTCTACTTTGATAAGAAACTGCCCCTGATCCACTTTGGGAAGCACTTCACGTTCCAAGGTCGGCAGCAACAACATGGTTGCCAGGAAAACTCCCGTCACGATTAAAAGAATTCTGTACAAACTTTGATGTTGTTTTTTTTCAGACGGCGTCGACAAGCCCTTTTCAAGAAAGCGTGTCCAGGGAATCGGTTTGTACTCCTTTTTCTGAATGTGAACATACGTCGAGAGCATCGTGACAAGCGTCAAGGGAACGAGCGTTGCGATAATTTGAGAAAAGATTACGGTCCAGGACAGGTCTTTAAACAATTGGCCCGGGATACCCGGAACAAAAACGATAAGCGGAAAAAAGACGGCGATCGTGGTTAAATTGGATGCGATGACCGGCCAAATCACTTCGGTCGTCCCCTTGATCGCACCCTCGTCTTCGGATTCACCCATTTGTCGTCTGCGGAAGATGTTTTCCAGCACCACAATGCTGGTGTCGACAATCATACCGACGCCAAGCGCTAAACCTCCGAGGGACATGATATTCAAGGTAATACCCATCATGCCCATTAAAAAGAAAACCCCCATCACGGTCACGGGAATGGATAGTGTGACAAGCAGAGAAGGTGCCGCCGCTCTTAAAAAAATAAAAAGGACAATAAACGCGAGAAAACCGCCGGTAATGGCTTCGCTTAATAAGTTTTGAAGGGATTTACGGATGAAAACTGAATGGTCATAAATTATTTCGTAACGTATCCCGCGCGCCAGCAGATCGTCATGCAAGAAAGTGAGCGTGCGCTTCAGGTTGTCAACCAATTTGATGGAGTTGGCATCCGCTTGCTTTTGAATGGATACGGAGATATTTGCTTCACCGTTGTGGCGCGAAACGCTGGTGCGTTCCGCAAAGGTATCCTGGACTCCCGCAATGTCCCTGATCAGAACCAGTCTTTTCTCAAGCATTTCTTGTTCAATTTCTTCTCTCAGCGCATCCAAGGTTTCGCGCGGTCCCTTCGATCCGCGCTCCAGGAAACTCGTGTCTTCTTTTTTTATCTTTGCCACCGTATCCACCCCGGCGACGGCAAAACTGATATCGTTCACGCTGCGGAATTCACCGGATGTACGGATCAAATATTCATAAAGCCCTTTTTTGATGCTGCCCGCCGGATAGGAAACGTTCGCTTCTTCGATGGATTCAATCACTTCGAGTAAGGACAGATGATTGGCGTGCAATCTGGCCTGATCAATTTCAACCAAGATTTCACGGTCCACACCGCCTGAAATGGAAGCAGATGCGACACCTTCTACTTTTTCCAAATTATCCTTGATCATTTTTTCGGTAAGCAACTTCATCTGCACCGGTTCAAGATTTTCCCCGGTGATGGAAAGAATCATGATGGGGCGCGTCAGGGGATCGAATTTCAAAACGACCGGGTCTTCGGATTCTTTGGGCAACCGCTCTTTGATCAGGTCGATTTTTTCGCGGACGGCCAAAGCGGCGAAATCAATGTCCTGCCCCCAGTTAAAGGAGGCCAACACCGTGCTGCGACCCTCGCGAGAGATCGAATCGATTTGCTTTAAACCGGCTACGGAGCCGATCGCTTCTTCGATGGGCCTTGTGATGAGCGTTTCAATTTCTTCGGGCGCCGCATTGGCATATTCGGTGACAATCGTGATCTGGGGGAAGGTGATCGGAGGAAAAAGTTCTTGAGGAAGCCGAACAAACGCGATTACGCCTAAGACGATGATCCCAACCGTGACCATGACAATGGTCACTTTTTTTTGAATCGCGTACTCGGGTAAATTCATATCAATTGTTCAGGTTAAGGTACAAACCTGCTTAGTTTTGGCGCAGGCCAGTTGACCTAAGTTATAGTCAATACTTAGCTTATATAGATATAGCGTACCCCAAAGTCTGAACAATTACAACCAAGCGCTAAAGCTCGGCTTCTTGAATTTCAAGGAGGCGGATTTTTTTGCCGTCTTCCAGGCGTTCCAGGCCGGATATGGCCACCAGTTCACCTTCGGAAATACCGGCATCAACTTGAGAATAATCGGGTCTTTTGTAACCGATGGTGAGCGGCCGTTTGGCAACGATATTCTTCTCCGAATCAATCATGTATACCCATTGATCCCCTTCACTGCCCTGAACCGCATCCGTTGGAACGACCAAGGTGTTCTTTTTACTGTAAAGAAGAATGCGTATGCGGGTAAACATTCCCGGCAACATCAACTGTTCGGGATTTTCAATGCGAACTCGAGCCGTTGCGGTACGGCTCGTTCCCGTAACGACGGGGGCAACATTTTCAATCACACCTTCGAATGTTTTATCCGGATAGGCATCCACGAATACGCGCGCCTTTTGACCCAAGGCAATTTTATTCACATCCCGCTCCACCACTCCAAATTCAGCAAACACGTATTCAGTCATGATATGACTGCCGAGTAACGTATTCGGTGTGATGGTCTCTCCCTCTTCAATATTTAACTCACCGATCATGCCGGTGGAGGGAGCGTAGAGATTCGACTTTTCTAACATGGCTTCATGGGCCTTGGCTTCAAGTCGCGCGGCTTCGGCATCGTATTTTGCTTTATCGAGTTCAAGGATGACTTTGTCCAGCGTCGTTTTTGGGATGGCGCCCATGGAGAGCAATTTTTCATGCTCATCCACCTTGTCTTCGGCCATCTTGACTTCCGTTTCGGCTTTATTTAAAGCGGCTTGCGCCCGCTTGAGCCGCAAAAGAATGTCGTCTTGGCGTAATGAGATAAGCAGCGCACCTTCTTCATAGCGTTCCCCTTCGCGATAATTAATGGAACTGATAACGCCGGGAACCTCAAAACTCAATTTGAATTCCAAGGCACCTTTGATGGTTCCAAGGGCGTTTAAGGAGTCTTCATAATTGAAGCGGCCCACTTTGAAACCTTTTACCGGGATCGGAGCATCCTCGGCCGGACCTTGCTGGCTCATTACTTGATCAAGCGACGCCTTGGGGACCAGTCCCGAAAGGCAGGATCGCATCATCAACAAAAAGATTATGATGATAAAACCGACCAGAATTTTTCCGCGGTGCTTCTGAATGAGATTTCGCGCAGGCGCAGGCAGTCTATTGACGAGAGGATCCGTCAAACGCGCGACTATCGCCATGATTTGATTTGTGTAGGGTTTTGCTTTGTCCGTAAAGACTTTGGATTTTTCAGCAAGCGGTTTTAAACTTCCGCTTAGCTTTTTTATTTTGTCCAAAGGGCTTTTTTTCTGCGGTTCCGGAGCAGCGCCCTCGGTTTGCGGATTATTCTCCATCGCTTTTTTCTATCGGTAAGAACTCTCGCATGCCGACGGCACGGTTGAGTTCGGCTTTGGCTATGTAATAATCTCGGATCGCACGGTGTAATTCTATCTCCTCATTCAAAAGATCAATCTCAGCCTGTACGTATTCCGATATTTGAATCTCGTTTTTAGAAAGACGGTGTTCGGAAAGCTGGGCTAAGCGGCGGCGGTAATCCACTCGTTTGAGCGTGGATTGGACCTGGATAAAGGCCTTTTGATATTCGTAGTAGGCGTTTTTAACGTCATGGATAACTTCTTTTTCCATATTCTCAAGTTCGACGATCTGATCCAATTTGGCCACGCGCGCCTCTTTTGCTTCCACGATCGAGTCAATGCCGTCCAGCACGCCGATTGAAACCGTATTGCGGGTTACCTGTGTTCCGCCACCCTGCAGAAATTGCGAAACGGACGGGGCGCGTTCGTCATTCTCAAAAGTATAATTCACGCGGTTTCCGGCGGCGTTCCAAGAGAGTTCCATCAACAACCGAAATTCCTTTTTCGGGCCCGGGTTGGTGCTGTCCACGTTAAACGCTTCACCAAGCTTACCGTATTCCATGTTGATATCCACGTGCGGCATCATTTCACCCCAGCGAATTCTCTCTTCAAGGATAGCAGATTGCAGCTTAAACGCCTCCGCCTGAAGTTCCGGACGATGTTGATAGGCGAGGTCAACCAGGACGTCCAAATTTGGAATCACAACTCCCTGCTGAATTTCAGTAAATAAAGACTGCGCGTTTGCGGCTGCGTCCCCTTGAGTTTCCTGCGCCTTTTGCTCCGCAAGTAAATGTTCCAAATCATAGAGTTCCTGAATCTTGATTGAATATTCAAATTCGAGCTTCAGATGCTTTTGCAATTCCAGTTTGGCGAGTTCCCATTCCTGCTTGGAAGTTTCAAAATCATAACCGACTTGTCCGAATAGCGAATCCACATTCAGGTGCTCGATTTCAGAAGCGAGATTTTGCTTATATTTCTGTTCGGAAATATCCACGAATCGCTGCAACTTACTGATCATTTTTTCTTGGCTTGTCATGGCCTTTTCGGCCCGCTGAAATTCCAAGTAAGCGCCCGAAACTTCATTGATCAGATCTGATATGATCTTCTCATACTCCTTTTCAGACGCCTCGAGCCCCACTTTCTCCTGCAGAAACGTATTCCATAAAATTCCGCCCCGGAATACGGGTTGCCTCCACGAAAATCGGAAATAACGGGAGTTAAAAGCTGCGGTGGAAAGGGATCCGTCGCGATGCTGCATTTCAAGCTCCATTTCGGGGAAAAGTTCCCGAAAGGCTACCAAAATCCGTCTCCTTTGCAAGGACAATTGCTCGCTCGCAGCTTGCGCGGCCGTATTGACCTGCATCGCCCGATTGACGATGTCGGTCAGGCTTTTTCTTTCATCCTGAACAAAGGCGATTTTTTCTTTGATTTTCTTGGAGTTGATTTCGGAACGGATATGTGCCGTGCTGAGATAGGGCATTTGAGCAGAACGTTCGTCTCTTAAAATTTTCACCTGATCGCGAATAGAGCGATGGGACAGTTCATCCTGTGAGGCGG
>JBFHCO010000118.1:0-5812 GCA_041585205.1 Candidatus Omnitrophota bacterium
CGAAGACCAACGTGTGCGTTATCAAAGGGTCATGAATGGGCTGAAATATTTGGCACAAATGCTCGCCGAGCTTGAAACGCGTGTCATCAGACCGGATGGAGAGCAGGGGAGCGCGAGGTCGGAGCTTCGCCAGCTGCCTGAAGGATTTGAATTTGATGAGGACGGTTTCATTGTCCAGCCTCTCCGGTCGCTCGCCGATCTCAATAAAGGAAATTCTCAAAAATTAATTAAGAATATCCTCGTATATGGCGTGGATAAAAAAACCTTTGAGCCGAAATTAGGAGAGGAAATTATCGATCTGTTCCCGGTCATCACCGCTTTAAGAAAACAGTTTCCGGAGGCCGTAATTCATTTGGCGGCTTATTATTCCGACATTTACGAAGCGGATCATTTCGACGGAAAAATTAAGCCCATCTCCTTGAATACAGCGGAGAAAATGCGCGGGCTGAAGGAGGAAAATATTCGGACTCAAGAAAACTTTTTGAAACGAAATGCCATTGATTTGATTGTGGACGTATCCGTTGTCCGCTCGCGATTTAAGGATGTTTTGAGAAAAAAAATGAACGATGAGAACCGCCCTTATTACCTTGAAATCCCTTCCGCGACTGCAAATGCGGGAGCTTTTATTCCGACACTGCGTACGGCCATTGGCGAACCGGCATTTTATGATCGCCTTGGGCACCGTCATCAACTAAAACAAATGCAATCCTATGAGCGCGGGGCATCCACTAACGGGGTATTGCCCGCGTCAGGTGTTTGGATTCAGGTCATCCGAACCTATGCTCAACTGGGTATGGACATTCACGAAGATGAATTGGATAGCATTCGCCTGAGCGTAAAGGAGTCGATCGAGGCTTTGGATTTGCTGAAAAAATGGTATTACGCTTCAAATCCCGACGGAGTTTTCGACCCTCATAAGAAAATATTCGTGGTTAATACGTATGCCGTAACGCACCAAACACTTTTATCCGTACAGCAATGGACGCAACTCATCGTCAAAATAATGGACCAAATTCCGGACGCCTACTTCGTCTTCACACGCGGGGGTCCGATGGATACTTATGAAAAACAAGTTCAGGATATTATGGATATCGTCAAAAGACATCCCCAATGGGATCGGCGCAAAAAGGACCTTCTCATCTTAAATCGCGAGGCTATTTATCCGAATATCATAGAAATATTAGGTATTGCAAGCGGCGTCATCACTCTGAACACGGGGTTCAGTCATCTTTCCAGTCTTTATGATTTGCCGACCGCGGATATTATGCCCTTTAACGTTCAGCACTGGCTTTCTCCGCGCGGCAATGGCCGACCCTTTGTTCCTTACTATATCGATTCTGTTTCACAGCGTCTGATCATAAATCCTTATTTCGATGAGCAGATTATCGGTTTTCTTAAAGAAATTGTTTCCAAGCCGGAACGCGAAGCAGTGCGTCAGGCTAAAGGAGCAGCGGCGTTAACTCGAGAGCGTTCCCTATTGGATCAGCCCCTCATCGAAAACCAACTGAGTTTTGACGATGCAAAAAAAGATCTCTTGAACTATTTGTCCGGAATCATCTCTGAACTCGGGCTTGAACCCGAACTCATTCCGGAAATAATTTTCGTAGACAGCACTCTTCCGTTGAATTTAAAAACACCTCGGTTTAAATCCAAACTTTACACTGCCTGGAATAACGGTGAAGAAAAGACCTATCTGATGATTGATAGAAGCGTTTTAACTGAGAGAGCGGATGGCAAGCAGGTTGTGATGGATAGTGTGAAGAATGCGGATATTCTTCACGAGACGGTTGGGCATCGCTTGGCCCGGCAGTTATTTGAAGAATTTGCCGAACCACAGCAGGTGTTGAGCGGTGACCCTCGACGGACGATGGCATTGAACGCTGTTTTAAAACTTAAAGCGGAAGAAGAAATATTGGCATGGTTAATGACCTTCCGGGGATTGCAGGCGCTCGGGAAATCTTTACCGGAAGGGGTGGATATCGACCCGCAAGACATTGAGGGTTCGGTATCGAAGATCATTGACTTCGTGATCCATCATCAAAACAGCATCAGTTCGCATCGCTACAGAAAACCGCTGGAAACGGATCGGTCCGAGATCGTGTCTGCGGTTGAAATTAAGTACAGAAATAAAGCGGTCCCTAATCTGAAATTTTTGAAGCGGTCTGAAGTCAGAAATACGATCAACGAGGAAGAATCCGTCGAGAAAACCGTGGACCGCATCTTTGAAATCATTCGAAAAAAAGGAAGCGGCACGCAACTCGAAGCCTTGTCGCCGAGAAGGGAAGTTCTGTTGAGGGAAAACCTGGAGAGTGCGTTTTCCTTTATTCAAGAATACGATGACAATCAAGTGCGATACCGCGTTGAAGAGTGGGTTGCGAACAGCGAGGATGCCAAATGGGAGGGCAGCTTTGAGGTTCCTCTTTTGGGTTTTGTCACTTTGAATGTATCGGCCACGGCTGAAGAAGGAGATGTCGAGGAAATAGAAAATTATTATTTTACGGCCGGCCCCAATGATTCCGTTTACTTGCTTCGAGAAGATAGCTTTAATCCCCGGTTAAACCGCTTGTGGGAGATTTTTTTGGTTAATACCGGCTTGCGTGAAATTTCGGATGCAATTTCCGCGGAAGAAGCTTCTGCGCTTTCTGATAAATTCAAAGATTGGTTCGCATTTGCCAAAGCGAGATTCACGGGTGTCAGAATTCATTCCGCGAGGTCGGAAATCCGTTCGGCGATCCATGATCTTCGTCTTTCTGAAAACGTGGATACGGGTGATCCGAAAAATGCCGGTAAAGCGGGCCTGAAAGGGGCCTTGACCGAAGAGCAGCGACAATGGGTGCTCGATTATCTGAATCTGCAGCGATTTGATTGGATCAACCCTCTTATTTTGGACGGTACAAAGAGAAATGTCGAAAAAGTAAAATTATATGTCCGCCCCGTCATGTCTCGATCTATCTTGAATATCTTTTCGAAAGAGCCTCAAACACGCAAAGCCTTGCTTCACGAAGACGGTTTTTCAATCATTCATTATATTGATGTGTCATCCGAAAAAAAGACCATTGAAGATCTGAAGGCTCTAAGAGACGACAGCGCTCAGGTATTGGCCCGCTTCCGATTTAATTCTGCCAAAGATTTTGAAAAGGCCAAGACTCAACGATCAGAAATCCGGACTGAAGACGGGGTTGATTACGACGATTCAAAGCCGAAGATTCTGCAGGCGCTCGCCCCCGACAATATGCCCTTACAGCGGCTGATCGGTCAAATCGTTCTGGATTACCTTGAGGAATTCCGTGAAGCAAAGGGCCGGAATACCAAAAATGCGATTTATGATCCCGCTGTTTTCGCGGAGCATTTTTTTAATGTTTATGGCGGCTTAACGGGCGACACCAAGACAGATTCGGTGACGATCGATGCGTTTGAGTTTGCTTTAAAAATCATGGAAGACATTTACCGTATGAATGGCATTCATGAAATGAATGCGGCCATGAAACCCTACGCCCGGGATTTTTGGAACGCCTACATCGAGCATTCGAAAGGAAGAAAGTGGGTTGTGCGGGATACTGCGGGTCTGGATGATAAATTGAAGCAACTTCGCTTTTTGACGGAATTACCGCAGCTGCACATGGAGCAAATCCATTTGGATATCATCGAATACTTTAATACGGAACTCCAGTTCATTCCCAAAGGAGAAATCAGTGATTTGAAGAAGGCATCGGCTCAAATCAATCGGTGGGTGAAAGATCCTCATTTTGAAATAGACGCCAAACCGGGAGATTTTAAAGAACATGTCCGTTTGATTCATGAAATCGCTTCCCGGGCATTGTTCGAAGATTGGGAAGACGAAACATGGAGGCAGATCCGGCAAGCGCCGATGATCAGCGGGAACCGGCCGCGGCATTTTCCGAATCTTCCGGGCCAAGCCGAAGCGGAAATGGATCAATTGGATGAGTATGTGCGTTCCAATGAATTTAAACGCATGCATCCGGTTCTGCAGGCAGCCACGGTTTATCAACGCATTATTGATATCCATGCTTTCTATAACGGGAACAAACGCACGGCCAAGCTGATCATGAATTATTTTCTTATGCGGCATCATTTACCGCCCTTTGAAGTGAAGCCTGAACCGAAACACAAAAAGGAGTTCGCGCGCATCGTGCGTTTCATGAAGCAACCGGAAGAATTTGCAGACTTCCTGGCGGAGACATTGCAAGAGCGCGTGGATTACTTTACTTCTCAAGGTAAGACACTTGACCGGCTTATGACGCCGCGGCAAACGCTTGAAAAACATGTTGAGGTGTATCCGGACGCCACACGCCTCTTTGAAAAGGCTGTATCTGAAATCCAGGATGTGATCCAACGGGAAGCTCAACCGGTTCTGATGTCTTCCTTAGGGGACACCATGATGCAATTTTATGAGGGTGTTTTTTTACAGCGCGCGCTGATGACGTCAAATGATCCGCGCCATCTTGACCTGAAACGTTTGACCTTGGTGCTCGCAACCGAATATGTGAACGATGCTTCGCAATACCGCATGTTCAAGGAAAAAGTACTGGACCGTCTGCCGGCGGAAAACCGTTTCAAAAAAATCATTCGATTTGATCAACAAAACGGCGAAAATGTCAAAAAAACAGTTCAAAGATTTCGCCGCCAATTGAAAAAAATACCAGCCGTCCATCTTGCACTGCTCGGGATTGGCGTGAACGGCCATCTCGCGTTTAATGAAATGACATCTCCTTATCATTCCAGGTCGCGGCAAGTGGAGCTCTTTACCACCACTCAACAGATCAAAGGACAAATTGACGCGTTAACGGTGGGTTTGGGTGACATTTTGGATGCCGAACGTATTTTGATTGTTGCCACTTCAGCGGACAAGGCGCGGGCCATTCGCCGCGCCATCCGCAAGATGGATGTTTCCGCATCAGCCGTCCGGACGCATAAAACGGGAAATTTCACGTTTCTCATTGATCAATCCGTGGCGTCAAGTGACAGTGAAAAATGGGTGCAAGATCAAAAGGATCGTACGGTCAAAATTCTTGAGATTTCAAACATTAATAGAGAGGAAGTAAAACGGGTTGGGATAGAACAAGCCCGCATTCGTCCAGTTTATTTTAAAGCTTGGGTGGATTCCGGACTTCACCCCGAGGATATTGAGATCTATTTATGGACGAATTTGCCCACGAAAGAGTCTACTAAATCTCCGCATCGATTTTATGAGTGGCATGCCATTCCGTTGCAATTCACGCAGGTTGAAAAAGATACGAAGTCCTACCTCTATGAGGCGGCCGTGATTCCGGTTCGGGAAGGAGAATTTGAGTTTACCTACATGCTGGGGCCGGTAACTGAGAAAAGGCCAATCGGACAGCAGTGGGACAGCCAATGGCTTTGGTACGGAGAACATGGGAAAAACGAAAAAATCACGGTGGTTCGAGATTTAAAGGACCTATCTAAACGTTCGGAAGTTAGAAACGAAGATGCCTTGCCGCAGCTGACCGTGGACAAGACGATTGTATTTTTGATCGAAGATAACGAAGGCATCATCGGTCTCTATAAGGAACAATTACGGCCCTTCGGCGTTTCGGAGGAAAATCTCTTTGTATTTAATTCCATTGAATCGGTGTTGGAAATGTTACAGAAAGATTCTTTGGTTCCCCATATCATGATTTTAGACGACCATCTTAAAGGCCGAATGACCGGAGTGGAATTTCTGCGCCGCATCCGACAAGATAAGGAGTTCCCTGATCTGACTCAAACGGTGATTGTCTTCAATTCAAGCAGGATCAGAGCCAAGGATGCGCTTGAAGCGGGCGCGGATTTC
>JBFHCO010000119.1:0-5779 GCA_041585205.1 Candidatus Omnitrophota bacterium
AGCGAAAAAGCGGGAATCGCGGGAAAGACTGCAAGCACGACTGTCAGCAGAATCATCATCGCGCGGTGCTTAACATCTGTCTTACGCATAGCCGAATACTCCTTGAATAAAAAATACCCGCTCGGTTTGCGTTCGTCAAATGCGCCAGGGTAAGCGCAGGATGATTAAAAACATTTAATCATAGAGCATCTTACTTAAGTAACGGCCTGAGTCAATCATAAATTCGTATATTTTTAAGACAGACATCATACTATTGCCTGGCCAGAGAGGGGGGCGGGAGCTTGACTTGGGAGGGCATCAGTCCTAAAATGCCGCTTTAGGTCGAAAAAATGTCAACCGAAGAAACCCTGCAGGAAATCCTGGCGCCGCATGAACGTGAGAAAGCCGTTGAGCTGGACCGCTTCCTGCGCAATCTCTTCGTCCTCTTCGACGGGGAATTGCCCGCCCATGTCCAGCAGCACGTGATTGAAATTCTCACGGTACTGGAAGACCAAAACCGAGAGCAATTCCGCAAACTCCTCCGGCAGCGCAAAAAGGCCCTTTCCGCTTAGCTCGACCTAACTTTCGTCACTTTCCCAGCTTGCATTTCAAAACAGGGGACAGGCATGCGCTGACTGCCTGTCCCCTGTTTTTTTCAGAATCTATTAAAGATAGATTATTGTCTATTTTAAATAGATCCCTGAGTGCGGATGGCGTCTTTATGGATTGAGTATTGACCAAGACAGGGTACGATTGTCATCGGTTAAATGTCGCTCCCTGAGGTGATGTCATGAAACTCGATTTCATGATCCCGTCAAATAAGCAGCGCCGGAACAATCGCCTTTCAAACAGAGCATCATCTTCAGCCCTCAAAAAAGGATTTAATAAGCTTAGTGCTGTTGGAAAGACCGCTCAATTTCTAGCAGCCTTGATCCGCCCGCATTTATTTCATTCAAAACCATTGCTTTTTCGTATGGGCGGTGGCAATGTTATAGGACTTCGCACGATCAATTCCTGCTCGTTGCGTCGGCTTGCCCGCGGACGTAGAGCGATGAAAAGCAAAACGGTCTTTCCCCAAGATGGTTTTGTTTTGAAAAATCGGAAGAGCCTTTGTTTTAGATTTACTGCTTCCTTTTTGATCGTGACCTTTCTGACCACACAAATCCTCTCGGCTCAACCGATCAGTTTTTCACCGACGGGTTCTTATCAACCGACCACGGATCCCAATCAGCCCCTTGCGCAAACAAGTCCGGCGGAGTCCCAAGGTTCCACCGATTTTCTGCAAGAGGCTTCACCGCTTTCAGCCGCAACGCCGGGTGAAGAGTTTGGCGCAACGGAATCGGCTCCACCCAATTACGAGACTCAGCGTATAGAAACAAAATATGACAAAACGGGCCGGGAATCTTTCCGGACGGAAGAAATCCGGGATGGCGACGGCTTGCTTATTTACACCGTCAAACGGTCTTCGATTAAGTACGACAAAGTGACCGGCGACGTTCTTTCCTATAAAGAACAATTTATTTATCCCGATGGCACAAAATTCACGGGCGCTTTTAAAGAAGGGGAATATCTCCTTAAAGGAAAGTTGCAGGATTCCGAGACAGGCAAACAAACGGTGGAGCGGTATTTTTGCATGGATGCCTCCCAGCGCCTGTGGCTGGAGGCCGGCCGTTATGTCACGCAGGTTTATGGTAAAGGCCTTTGGACGGGTTTCGGTGAAATCTATTGGGAAGGAGATTTTGAGATTATCCGTTACCGTGAAAAGCGCGGGAAGCAAGGCGAAGTCAAAAGTTTCGAGGAACATGTCTTTGACACGGATTCGGGCGAATTTCTTTACAAGTTGACGCGCTCGGGTATCCGGCATGACAAAGAGAGCGGCGATCTAGCGCGTTACCGGGACCGCGTCGTTTTTGAAACCCGCAACACGCTCAACCTCACTTTCGCCGCCGGGAAAGATTTTACGGTAAGCGGGAAGCTGGAAACAGGCGAAGTGATCAAAAAGCTGGCGCTTCCGGAAGTCGAAGCGGAAGACCGGCTGCTTTATGCTCCCTCCGAGCAGCTTTTCTATTTTGTCGGCCCCGTCAATCAAACCTTGGCATACGATAAGGAAGGGCATTTACTGAAGCTGGATCATAATCCGCCTCAAGGAACGATTGAAATTAATGGCGGTGCCGAAACGACGGATTCGAGTCCCGTTCATGTCGAAATTACGGGCGGCGATGCGGAATCCGGCATTGAATTCATGCGCTATTCGCAAGACGGCGGGCAGACCTGGTCGGCATGGATAAAATATACCGGCAGCCTGGAAGTGAATTTACCGGGCGGCGGGGGCGAAAAAGAAATCTTAATCGAACTGCGCGATTACGCGGGCAATGTGAGTCAAACATCCGGCACCATCACCTACAACCCCGTTCTTCCGGATGGGACGCAGCTCATTTATGAAGGAAACCGACTGGTGCGCGAACGCGCGCCCGACGGAGGCTTTTTCTATTATGATGAAACTAATATCACGCATCAATTCATCGCCGCGGACGGTTGGAAATATGTCTATTCACAGAATCCCCCCTACACGATCGAGATTTATGACCCCGAAGGCAATTTAGTCAAAACAGTTGACCGTCCCACGCCCGGCACATTCAATCCATCGGAAGCCATCGCCACAACGCTACAAAGCGGCGTTCAGATGTTTTATGTCGCGGGCCACGCGGTGGAAATGCGTCTGCTCTCGGGGATTCGCGTCACCGATTTTACGCTGGATGCGAACGGCGAAATTGTAAATGCGCTGATCGTTTATCCGAACGGTTCGGTCGAAATCATTTACCGCGGGAAAAGGCTGCGGCGGATCGGCGCGGACGGTACGGTTATGGACTGGACGCCCTCGGATGCGCCGGTGCGCGAAATATTCTCAGACCATATCCAATATTTCAGCTTCGAGAAGCTATCTCAAACTCAATTTTCTGCCACGCATATCTTCACAAAGGATGGAACGCATTCCCGCTATGACGAATTGGGTATTTTGCGCGAAGCAAAAGACGGAGCGGGGAACTCCTTTGTTTATGACCGTGCCCAGGTTTCGGGCGGGTATATGACGTTGCTGAACAGGGTTTATTCGACGCCGCCCCATGAGCGCACATTAGTGGAAGCTCACTATTCAACCGAGGGTCTCGTCACAAAAATGATCCTGAATGACGGAACCGCGCTTTATTTTGAAAACGGAGCGGTCGTGCGCGTGGAAAATGCCGCCGGAGAAATTATCGATTATCAATATGCCGATGTCCTGGGCATCCGTCAGACGCTTGATATTCATCGGGGAGGCGCCGTCTTTCATTACACTCAAGACGGGTATCTCAGTTCAATTGAAACGGCGCAGGGGACCATCCACCGCGTGGCTCAGGATACCGACCGGGACGGCAGGATCACGGATCAGGATCAAATCGATTTGATTCTGGAAATGGCCGGCGGCGCCAAGCTGTTCGATTTTGAACTGGATTCACAGGGCAACATCTTAAACGGCATTATCGAAACGCGCGAGGGGATCAAGCAGTTCATAGAAAACGGGGTTCTTACCGGCTTTGAAACGGTGGACGGGAAAATCTATGACATGCGGGAAGGAGAAGCGGTTTTGCGGGAATGGAAATTCCGCGACGGCCGGCGCATTCTCTTCGGTGGCGGGGAAATTTCAGAAATCATTTATCCGGATGGAAGACGTCTTCATACACTTGGGTTTGATGCAAATCACAAGTTGACGATTTATGTCGAAGAACTCTTGGACGGTACCCAGCGCATTTTCCGGCAAGGCCGGCTTGTCAAAATCACGACGCCGGAAGGAACGGTGATCGAATTCAGCACGGAAGGCCTCGTCCAAACCATAAGGCTTCCGGACGGCAGCGAAGAAGAAGTGCATTATGTTTATGATGAAAATGGAGGGATTAAAGAAATCGTTTTTCAAGGCGAGCATACTTATCGTGTTTTTCATCCGGACGGAACGCTTTTAAGACTTTTATCCGGCGGTGTTCAAGCTGAAATCAAAGACGGGGAAGTGGCGGAGCTCGCCACGCGTTTCGGTTCCGTCGAAACGCCGCAATTTGACGCGAGCGGTGCGCTAAGCGGCCAAGTCAGTCTGGCGGACGGAACGGTGCTGCATGTCGCAAGCGGCGAACTGGTGCGGCTCGTCCGCCCCAATGGCACCACGGTTCATTATGTCAACGGGCGCATGGAGACGGTCGAAATCGAAGGCCGTGTGTATCAGCTGATTTACCGGGAATCTGAAAACGGGCTGGAAGGCGTCAGTTTGCGCTTTGAACAAAACGGCCAAACAATCGAACATTCCCTTGTCTCTTATCTGACCAATCCCGATGCGCCGCTTTATTCCAATCACGATATCGGTCCGACCGTTGCGTACGAATACGATGCGGCCATCATGGGCACAAAGAAAAAGTTCGGCAGCGGTTCTGTAGCGTTTGATGGCGTCGATGACCGGCTCATCATACCGCATACACCCGAAATGGAATTCGGTACGGACAATTGGACCGTCGATTTTTGGGTGAATTTCGACAAACAAACCGATGAATACGCCATTTTCCGCAAAGGCAATCACAATAACGGCGGGATCGCGATTCACCGCCATGCGGGAAACAACCGCTGGGATATTTTTGTGGGCGGGAACAATACCTTCACTGTCACAACCACGCTGGCATCCAATGTTTGGCATCATGTGGCGCTGGTCCGGGACGGTAATACGCTGCGTTTTTTTGAAAACGGGGTACTCAAAGGATCGATGGCGGTTAAAAACGGCGGCGTGATCAACAACACCGGCTTTCTCTTGATCGGTTCCCGTGAAGATGAGTCCAAATATTTTCCGGGTCAACTGGATGAATTGCGCGTGAGCCGGGGTGCGCGCTGGACCGCCAACTTTACGCCTCCGGGCGCCGCCTATGACAGTGATCCGGACACGGTTCTCCTTTATCATTTTGATCAGCCGGATGCGACTTCGGTTGTGCCTGCCCAAGATTTGGAACTGCTTCAAACGCTTTTGGCCCGCCCGCTCTTTAATGCGTTGGAAGATTTAAAGCAAGTTCAAACGGAATTTATGACGGGACCGCCGCCCGGATCCTTGGGCCGTGAGTTTATAACTCAAGGTGATCCAATTGTGACGGCAATCGAAAGCATGCTCGGATCAGGCAGCGCCCATTTCGATAACCAATTTAATTTCGCCAATGCAACTCGCCATGCCTATGAAGGCGGAAACAACGGCGCTCTTTCCATCGATGGGGATTTTAACACGAGCCAATTTGTGACTTTCAGCGGCAGCGACGGAGGCGGCAGCCGGACGCTTTATTCGACACATACCTTTAATGCGCCCCAAACCGTAACCTCGATTACTTTCAAAATGGCGGCCAACGGCTGGGCGAACGGCAAATACGACCGCAGCTACAGCGCTTCCTACAAAGTCGAAGTGATGCGAAACGGCGAATGGGAAGTGGTGCCCGGTTCAAGTAAAAACCAAAGCGGCGGGGGTAACGGTTCGGTGACGGTCAGTTCGGGCGTGGTAACGCTGACGAATCTTAATTTGACGAATGTTCAAGCCATCCGCGCGGTTGCATCGGGGCATGGTACGGCTGCGGGAGGGGAAGGTCAGTACGGCGGTTGGGCCCGAATTTATGAAATTTCCGCAAAAGTGCTGCCGGATCACATCGTCATCAAAGACAACGATGATTTTTACTTTGCATCCGGTGATTTCACAATCGATTTTTGGTCACGTTTTGACAATTTAAACGCCGTTCAAGGGCTGGTACAGCAA
>JBFHCO010000120.1:0-5778 GCA_041585205.1 Candidatus Omnitrophota bacterium
CCTTCATTTTTCTTGGCAACCAATATGGCGCCGCCCGCTTGATGCTGCGCGATATGGCCGTTCAGGTTGGGGCATCCGAGTATGCCGATTTGAACTTTACCATCTTCAACCAGCGCCAAGGCGACCGCATATTGACCGCCGCGCATATACCCTTTTGTGCCGTCCACCGGATCCAAAGTCCAGTAACGATTCTTGGCGTCTTTCGCCCCGCGATCAATCCATTCACATATCTGAGCAGCTGTGGTGTTCGGAATATGGCGGTTAACATGACTCACGACTTGCCGCAGCATGTCCTGGCCTTCGGGCTTGCGCAACGCTTCGGTACTTTCTTCGGCCACCAGCGCGTCTTTCGGAAAATATTGCTCGAGCCAATATCCGGCAACCGCTTGTATCGCATAATCGGCTACCGTCACCGGGGATTGATCTTTTTTTGAAAAAGAGGCGTCCGCCGCTTCCTTCTTTACATGCTGGGCCAAAGAAACAGCCTGTTCGACGACTTTGAGCGCGAATTGAATTTCAACGGAATTCAGATTAAGCATGCTGGGTCGCGAGAAGCGCCTGGCTCAAATTTTCGGCTTGTTGCTTGTCGGTCAGTATTTCCACTAATTTCAACGCAAACTCCATGGAAGTCCCGGGTCCGCGGCTGGTTATCAAGTTACCGTCGACCACGACCCGCGTCGTTTGATATTGACACCCTGAGAGGTTTTGCTCTACAGACGGATAACTGGTGAGTTTCACGCCTGAAATGAGACCGGCGTCTTGAAGCACAAGCGGTGCGGCGCAAATGGCGCCCACCAGTTTGTTGCTTTTTTTCATTTTTTTTAGCGCGTCCAGCACGCGTGAATCTTTCCTGAGATTATCCACACCGGGCTGACCGCCGGGGAGAACAATCATGTCGAAAGATTCAGGTTTGACATCCGCAAGCGCCTTATCGGGCTTGATCCGGATCTGATGTGCGCCCGTCAACTCGCTTGCCTTTAAACCGGCGATGACCACCTCGATGCCCGCTCGGCGCAATACATCCACAATCGTCATGGTTTCAATTTCTTCAAATCCATCCGCCAAAGGCAGTAATACTTTCTTCATGAGGGTCCTCCTTTAGAATAAGCATGAGAGGTTGCGGCTACTATAATCATATCACTCCACGAAAATTTTTGCTGTCGCTTATCGGATCAGCAGGCACTCGGGTAAGATGGCTTTTTTGCGATGACAATCTTGGCTTTTATTTTGGGAAACAAGTTAAGATGATAAAGTGGTTTCAATTTTTTTGATCAGTTTTTCTGTGCTGACCGGTTTGGCGATAAAGGGATATCCGCCGATGGTTCCCCCTTGGGTCTCTTCCTCCGTGACCGCCCCTGTTAAAAAAATGATGGGGATATTTTTCGTCTGTTCTTGTTCTTTTATTTGAGACGCAACTTCCCCGCCGTCGATATCGCCCAAAATCACATCCAACAAAATAAGGTCCGGGTTAAACTCCAACGTCTTCGACAGCGCCTTATCGGGATGGTTTTCTCCCTGAACTTCGTAAGAACCCGATTCTTCGAGGCTGATTTTAAGCAATCGGGTTAAATTTTCATCGTCGTCAATCACCAGAATCCGTTTTTTCGCCATAAAAAGGCACTCCGTTTTTTAAAAGGTTGAATCAAGTTTCTCTGAACGGACTTTGCCAATAAACCTTGCCCACAAAGAACGGCCCCAGTGATTGAATGTACTTTGCAGTTTGCTGTGATTTGCGCATGTCCTGAACCAAGCGGGACAAAGGATAAAGATCCGGGCCCACAAGACCGATCACGAATTCATTGTCGTTTTGATCGAGACCATGACAAGCCAGCCGGATATCCGAGGCGTAACCCGCGCGGCCGTACGCCATGCCCATCAAGGCATGCTCGCCTAAAATTCTGCCCTGCTCTTGTTTCGATAGCAACTCAAATTCCGGTTTTCTGCGCAAGGGATACCAAACCGCCCACGGCCATTTTGGATTTAAAGCATTCCTTTTGGGTTTTTTCAATAACCAATCCTCTAAATCGGCTTCCCTTCCCGTGGCATAGGTGCGTCCGAACATGGTCAATTCCGGTTTGCGCACAAGCGGCTTAAACACGGGAGCATGCAAGAGGCAGCGCGATTCTCTGATAAAGGTTTCGGGATTTTCGGCAAGAACTAAAACGCCCACGCCTTTCGGATCATTGACATCCAGATAAACGGCGGATTCAAGCCCGCTTTGCTTTACAACTTCCGTTATCGCCGAAACATCTTCGCATGCTCCAAAAACATGCAGCTGAACAAATAACCGCCGGTCGCTTGATTGCGGTTCGCCTTCCCTAGAAGCTCCGATTTCGCGGAGATCGGGCGCTGGCATCGCGGTTTGGGCTGTTTTATGTTCTGTCATCGACATGCGTAAGCTCTCTCATTAAAATAAGTTAGGATTGGATCTCGCTAGGGAGACAGTTATTGTATTGCAGAACTGCAAAATTGAAAAGCTTAAATTAGAGAAACCGTTTGAATCTACCTTGACCCCGACTGCGCCGAAGGTTAGATTTCATATAGGGATAGATCAATATCAAAAAAAAATGGGGTGATTTATGCTGAGAAAGCGCTCTTTAGCAGGTTTGATGGCGGTTTTGTTTTTCGTGGCGGCCGGAATGTTTCCGCCGGCTTTCGCCGATCACGGTAAAAAAGGGATGGGGTATGGCGGGGGATTGCATGGGATGTTCTTCATGAAAGCGCATTTCATGTTGATCCACGGCGAGCAGTTGGGTCTATCGGAAGACCAAATGCGTCAAATTAAAGACTTGAAAGTCGAGGTTAAAAAATATCTGGTGAGCCGAGATGCGGAGGTTGAACTGAAGGCGATTGATATTAACGCGGCGTTGCATGAGAGTCCGGTGAATACTCAGGCAATTAGCGCGTTGATCGATGAGAAATACGCGTTGAAATCCGCAAAGGCTAAATATCTCGTGGATGCGATTGTTAAATTAAAGAGCATGCTATCGGATGAGCAGATGAGCATGCTTAAATCCATGTGGAAGGGCTCCAAAGCAAAATACGGTCACCACGGACGTTGATTAGTAACCCGATGCGCTGCCCTCGCCGCGAGGGTCACTGACGCCGAAGAGTTGCTCGTTTTCGGCATCAAAAAAAACGATTTGGGCGTTGCCGAAGGGTTCGATCAATTTGATTTTGTGGCCTTTGGTTTGAAGTAATTTTTTAAGATCCGGCTTGTCAAAGAGTCCGGGCTCGAGTTCGGACGGTCCGTCGCGGTTGATCATTTTGGCGGCGGCGAGCGCTTCTTCAGGCGTCATACTTTGATCTATCACATTCACCAAAATATTCAATACGGTGCCGATGATCGTAGAGCCGCCCGGCGAACCGACAATTAAAAAGGGTTTTCCCTCTTTAAAAACAAATGTCGGACTCATGCTGCTGCGCGGACGCTTGCGGGGTTCAGGCGCATTGGCTTTGAGCTTTCCGGTTTCATCACGCGGTTCAGCATCAAAATCAGTCAATTCATTATTTAAAAAAAATCCCCAGCCGGGCACGATCATCGCCGAGCCGAACACATGTTCGATCGTAGTCGTAAATGAAACCATATTTCCTTGCGCATCCACGATTGAAAGATGAGAAGTTTGATCGCCTTCTTCGCGAATCCCGCCCGCAACAGGCGCGGCAGCCGTGAAATTGATTTGGTTTGCTTTCTCTCTGGCATGCGCCTTGGAGATAAGCTTTTTGATCGGAATGTTCGCGAAATCGCTGTCCCCTGCGTATCGGTTGCGATCCTGAAAAGCGAGTTTTTGCGCCTCAAGAAAAAGAAATGCAGAGTCATTGGGGTCAAGATTTGAAACGTCGAAATACTCTAGAATATTTAACGTCTCAGCCACCGTGATGCCACCCGAAGAGGGCGGCCCCATACCGAATATATCGTAACCGCGGTAAGTGGAATGCATCACCTTGCGCTCAACAATGTTGTAATACATCAAATCTTCAAGTGTCATCCTGCCCGGATTGAAGGGCGCGTGCTGCACGGAGTTAACAATCGCCCGCGCAATCGGGCCTTCATAAAAAACCAGAACCCCTTCTCGTTGAATCTGTCGAAATGTTTTAGCCAAATCCGTTTGAATCAAAATCGCATTTTCCTTGAGGGGTTTTCCCTTATCGTCAAGGAAAATACGGGCAGAATCTTCAAAGAGCCGCAGGCGCTCTTTTTCATTTTCAATAAAACGTGCCAAGCGCGGTGAGATGTGAAATCCGTTGGCGGCAAGTTCGATGGCGGGCTCGAAAAGATCGGAAAAGGAAAAGACGCCGCTTGCGAATCGCTCATGCGCCCTCTTCAAAAGCCGTAAAAGGCCCGGGACGCCGACGGGCAATCCGCCTGTGACGCGCATAGGGTAAAAGGTAATCGGATTTCCCGAGGCATCAAGAAACATATCCGGCGTCGCGCGAGAAGGCGCTGTTTCGCGTCCATCAAGGGAATAAATGCGACCTGTCGCGGCTTCGTAGTAAAGAAAAAATCCGCCGCCGCCGATCCCGGAGGATTGCGGTTCAGCAACATTCAAGACCCATTGCGCGGCAATCGCGGCGTCGACGGCATTGCCCCCTGACTTTAAAACTTCAAGGGCGGTGGCCGTGGCAAAGGGATGCGCGGTCGCGACCATGACTTTTTTGCCGGTGGCAGCTTCGGATGAATGGGATACAGAAGAAATCAGCAGAAGATTAAGACAAAGCAGAAGAGAAAGGAAGGGTCTTAATTTTTTCATGCGGTCCGTTGGAATTCTTGACGGAATTTTAAGCTTTGCCTAAAACGCGTTTTGCGGCTTCGACGATGTGCCGGCTTGAAAGTCCGTATTTTTCAAACAAGCCTTCCGGCGTGCCTGACTCGGCGTAGGTATCTCGGATTGCGACAAACTCCATCCGGCACGGATGTTTTTCGGATAGAAATCTTGCGACCGCGCTTCCGAGGCCACCCCAGATTTGATGCTCCTCACAGACCACGACGTGGCCTGTACGCTTCGCCTCTTCAAGCAGCATCGCTTCATCGAGCGGTTTGATCGTATGCATGTCGACAACACTTGCCTTAATGCCGTCTTTTTCAAGCTGCTCAGCCGCTTCCAAGGCTTCAAAAACCAAAAGCCCGTTCGCGATGAGCGACACTTTTTTGCCTTCACGCACGCGAATTGCCTTTCCGATTTCAAACTTAGTTTCCGCCGTATGAATGAGCGGTGCCTTGGGCCGGCCGGTACGCAAGAAAATCGGCGACGGCGTTTCGACGGATTGTCGGATCAAGGCGCGCGTCGCGTGCTCATCGGACGGGGCCATGACTTTAAAACCGGGAAGAGACGCCGCCAACGCGAAATCTTCGATACTCATTTGCGAAGCACCGTCTTCCCCGACGGAAATCCCGCCGTGTGAAACCACAACTTTCACATTCAGTTCGGAAAAGGCCACCCCCATGCGCAGTTGATCGAAACCTTTTGACATCAAAAAACAGGAAAAACTCGATATGAATGGGATTTTGCCCGCGGCCGCCAAGCCGGAGGCAACGCCCACGAGATTCGCTTCCTGAATTCCGACATTAAAAAAACGTTCCGGAAAAACCTTCTGGAATTCGGCCGTTTTGGTGGATTTTGAAAGGTCGGCGTCGAGCACCACGATATCCGGATTGCTTTTGCCGAGCTCCACCAGGGTTTGACCGTAGGCGTCGCGCGTGGCCTTGCCCAATTTCTTTTCCATTATTCAAGCTCCTTCAAGGCGCGCTCGGTCTCTTCGGGCGTCGGCGCCACACCG
>JBFHCO010000121.1:0-5740 GCA_041585205.1 Candidatus Omnitrophota bacterium
GAAAACATCGCGATGCAAATCGAAAAACGCGCCAGTTACCGCCGGGCCATGAAGAAGGCAATGCAGCTGGCCATGTCCAAGGGCGCGCTCGGAATTAAGGTGCATTGCAAAGGTCGGTTGGGCGGTTCGGAAATCGCGCGCCGCGAAAAATATCACGAGGGCAAAGTTCCTTTAAACACTTTTCGCGCGGATGTGGAATATGGTTTTGCCCAGGCCTTTACGACCTACGGCACAATCGGTATCAAAGTATGGATTTATAAAGGCGATATTCTGGTAAAAAAAGAAGAAGCGGAACAGCGCAGGACGTGGGAGCGCCAAACCAAAGAGAAGCAGGAAACAGTGGCGGAGCCGGCCGCAGCCGAATCGGAAGCGGCTGTAAGACCGGAAATAGAGGCGGCTGAAGAAAAAACGGTGACTGCTCGGGTTCCAAGTCCGTCAGAGGAAAAGAAAAATTTACCGTCCAAAGAATCGACTGAGAAATCCGGCAGCGATGATCAGGGCGCGAAGGAGATTCAGTAGTCATGCCGTTGATGCCCAAAAGAGTTAAATTTCGCAAGCAGCACCGCGGTTGGTTAAGCGGTGTCGCAACACGCGGGAATGAGCTCTCATTCGGTAATTATGGTTTGAAAGCCGTCGATCGCGGTTGGCTCACGGCCATTCAACTGGAAGCGGCCCGCGTTGCTTTGACCCGTCACGTCAAACGAGGCGGAAAAGTGTGGCTGCGCATCTTTCCGGATAAATCCTATACCAAGAAACCGGCTGAAACGCGTATGGGGAAGGGAAAAGGGTCGCCGGAGTATTATGTTGCGGTGATCAAACCGGGCCGCATTCTTTTCGAGATGGGCGGAATACCGGAAGAATTGGCGCGTTCCGCGATGCGGTTGTGTGCCCATAAAATTCCGTTTCGCACAAAATTTGTAAAGCGTTTTGGAGTTTGATCCATCATGAAAATCACTGAGATACGTAATTTAAACGAAGATGAGCTGAAAGAGAAACTCGATCAACTCAAAAAAGAGTTGATGCAGTTTCGTTTTCAAGCCAAAACGGGGAAGCTCGAGCGACAATCCTCTCTTCAGGAGAAAAAGCGGGATATCGCCAGGGTGTTGACCGTGTTAAATGAAAAGAAAACAACCGAGGTTTCAAAGTGAGCACGGAAAATAAAGTTGAAAAGAGCTCGGGTCGTATTCGGGAAGGCTATGTGCTGAGCGATAAAATGAACAAAACCATCGTTGTGGAAGTTACCCGACTGATGCAGCATCCCGTTTTCAGGAAAGTTGTACGGCGGAGAATAAAATATGCCGCGCACGATGAAAAGAACGAAGCTAAAAAGGGCAACAAAGTTCGCATCATGGAAACGCGCCCGACTTCAAAAACTAAACGTTGGAAATTGATCAAGGTGCTTTCATGATCCAGATGAGAAGTATTTTGGATATTGCCGATAACAGCGGCGCCAAAAAGGCTTCCATGATCGGAGTGATCGGCCGCCACGGAAAAAGAATCGCCAATATCGGGGATATTATCACAGCCACCGTCAAAGAAGCGCTGCCGGAAGGCAATGTGAAAAAGGGAGAAGTGGTGAAAGCCGTGATCGTGCGCACACGGTCGCCCATCCGGCGCCGGGACGGTTCGGTCGTTAAATTTTCGTCGAACGCGATGGTATTAATTGATAATCAAAAGAATCCGAAAGGGACCCGTATTTTCGGCCCTGTAGCTCGGGAGCTTCGTGATAAGGATTTCACAAAAATTATCTCACTCGCTCCGGAGGTTATTTAAGATGCGACTCAGAAAAGAAGACCAGGTTGTTGTTTTGAAAGGTAAAGATCGCGGAAAAAAGGGGAAAGTTATGCGTGTTTACCCGGAGGATCACTCCGTCCTGGTCGAAAAAATTAATTATCGCACCGCTTATCTGCGCCGTTCTCAACAGAACCCGCGGGGTGGTATCGCAAAAATGGAAGGGAAGATAAAAATATCGAGTGTTCAGCTGGTTTGTCCGCGCTGTTCTAAACCGACGCGCGTCGGATATACGATACTTGCGGATAAAACAAAGCAGCGGATCTGCAAGCGCTGTCACGAGATTCTTTAAAAAATCATGGCACAGACAAAGTCAAATTCTCAGCCGAGGCTTTTGCAGCGTTACCGTTCGGAAATCATTCCGGCGATGATGGATGAGTTTAATTACGGAAACATCATGCAGTCCCCGCGCCTTGAAAAGGTGGTTGTCAATATGGGTGTAAAAGAAGCGCAGGAGGATATTAAAATCCTGGAACAGCTTTCGCTGGAACTTTCGCAGATCACGGGGCAAAAACCGCTTGTTACCAAAGCGAAAAAATCGATTTCGGCCTTCAAGCTCCGGCAAGGCTCGCCCATCGGTTTGAAAGTCACGCTGCGCGGCCATCGCATGTATGAATTCGTCGATCGACTTTTTAATGTGGCGATGCCCCGCATCCGCGATTTTCGCGGTTTTCCCGAAAGCAGTTTTGACGGGCGGGGGAATTATACCTTGGGATTGCAGGAACAAATGATTTTCCCTGAAGTAGAATACGACAAAATTCGCAAAACACAGGGCATGGACATCACCTTCGTGACCAGCGCGAAAACGGATGCGGAAGCGAGAAAACTCCTAGAATTGTTTGGACTTCCGTTCCGGCGCCAAGAAAAGCAAGCACCGAAGGCTGCGACCGTCGCCTGAAATCATAGAGTTTAAAGAGGGTATTTATGGCAAAAACATGTTTAGTTGTGAAACAAAAACGCGCGCCGAAATTCAAAGTGCGCGGTTACAACCGCTGTCGCCAATGTGGACGGCCGCGCGGATTCATCCGAAAATTTGCGCTTTGCCGCATTTGTTTCAGGGAACTCGCCAATGAGGGAATTATACCCGGCGTCACGAAGTCAAGCTGGTAAGGAGAGCTAAAAAAACATGCCGCGAACCGATTTTATAGCAGATTTTTTAACCGTAATCAGAAATGCCGTAAAGGCGAAAAAAGAGAAGGTGACCATTCCATCTTCTCAACTTGCCGCGCATATCGCCGAGATCCTCAAAGAGGAAGGTTTTATCGAGAATGCGAAGACTTTCAGTGAAGGGAACAAGCAATTTATTCGTCTTCACTTGAAATATTTGGCTCAGGGCCGTCCGGCGATTCAGGGAATCAGAAGAGTTTCCAAACCCGGTCTTCGAGTTTATGTGGGTTCGGATGAAATCCCGAAGGTGCGCGCGGGGCTCGGTATTTCCATCGTTTCAACTTCTAAAGGCGTGATGACAGACCGTCGGGCACGGGAAGCGCGTGTCGGCGGTGAACTGCTCTGCGCCGTATGGTGATCTAGTCATGTCACGAATCGGAAAAAAACCTATACCGGTATCCAGTCAGATTAAAGCTTCTCTTCAAGGACGGAAATTTCGAGTTGAAGGTCCGAAGGGAAAGCTTGAGATGAACGTGCATCCGCGTATGAAGATCGTAGTTGAAAAGGATCAGATTAAGGTGGAGCGGCCGACTAACGTCCGCACGGATCGTTGTCTGCACGGACTGACTCGAAGCCTGATTCAAAATATGATTCACGGCGTGACGGAAGGTTACAAGAAAGATTTAGAAATCGAAGGAGTGGGGTATAAGGCCCAGGTAAAGGGTAAAGTTTTAAGTCTCTCATTGGGTTACACGCACCCCATCGATTACGATATTCCTCCGGATGTCGAAGTTAAATGCCCCAAACCGACACAAGTCAGTATCACGGGCCTAGATAAGCAACGCGTTGGTCAAGTAGCCGCTGATATACGCGGGTACCATGAGCCGGAACCTTACAAAGGAAAGGGTATCCGTTATACGGGCGAGCAAATCCGCCGCAAAGCGGGTAAAACGGTAGGTTAACCATGTTGACTAAAGAACTCGGAAGAAGAAAGCGTCATCAACGGATTCGTAAAAAGATATTCGGAACAGCCGAACGACCTCGCTTAAGCGTTCATCGTTCTCTGAATAATTTGTATGTTCAGGTGATCAACGATGTTGAATCAAAGACCTTGCTTTCATTTTCCACAAACGACAAAGCGCTAAAAAAAGAAAAATCACAAGGAGGCAAAGTTGCGGCTTCCGATAGACTCGGCAAAGTATTTGCCGAGACCTTGAAGAAAAAGGGAATTCAAAAGGTGGCATTTGACCGCGGCGGGTATCTTTATCACGGCCGAGTCAAAGCCCTTGCGGATTCCTTGCGGCAAGCCGGGATTGAATTCTAATGGGCGAAACCGAAATTGTTGAAAAAGGCGAAACTCCCCTAGAGCCCAAAGCAGAAGCTTTGGCGCAAAAAGCCGCCAAAGCGGTGTCACCGAGATCTGCGACAAGCGCGGATACGGGATATGAAAAGGTCATTCAAGTGAATCGTTGCGCCAAGGTGGTTAAAGGCGGCAGGCGGTTTCATTTCAGCGCCCTTGTGATTGTCGGTAATGGTGCGGGAGAAATCGGTTTTGCGCTTGGTAAGGCCAATGAGGTTGCGGACGCCATCCGCAAGGCTTTAATCGCGGCTCGTAAGAAAAAAATCAAAATTATGATGAAAGGAACCACCATTCCGCATGAAGTGATCGGCCGTTATGGTGCCGCAAAGGTGCTTTTGAAGCCGGCAGCGCCCGGTACCGGAGTGATCGCGGGCGGGTCCGTTCGCGCAGTATGTGAATCATCAGGCATTAAAGATATTCTAACTAAAAGTTTAGGCAGTGATAATTCCATCAATGTTTTGAAAGCTACGATCAATGGGCTTCAGCAGTTGGTGGATTCAGAAATTCGAAAGGTTTGATTGGTCCATGAGAGCCAAAGTGCCTTATAACAAAAAAAGAAAGCGGATCGGCCGCGGCATCGGATCTGATCACGGAAAAACTGCGACGCGCGGCCATAAAGGGCAGCTCTCGCGATCCGGATATTCCCGCCGGGTGGGCTTTGAGGGCGGTCAAAATCCTCTTTATAGAAGGTTGCCGAAGCGCGGTTTCAGTCATGAAGCATTCCGCGAAAGATTCGTCGTCGTGAATTTGGATCGAATTGCCGGTCTTCAGGAAAAGGAAGTGACACCTGAGACGCTGGTTGCGAAGGGATTATTTAAAAACATCCGGGACGGCGTCAAAGTTCTCGGAAACGGTGAAATCAAAAAGGCCGTAACCGTCAAGGCGCACCGCTTCAGCGAATCCGCCAAAGCTAAAATCGAGAAAGCAGGCGGGCAAGCTGTAGTGATTGAAACCAGGAAAACGTCCCGAAAACCCGGCCTTTGAGTGTCGCGAGGCATAAGGTCTTCATTATTTTGAAATAAAAGTATGTTACAGGCGTACGCGAATATATTTAAAGTTCCGGAATTGCGCCGTAAAGTTTTATTTACGCTGCTGATTATTGGAATATATCGCATTGGCGCCTATATTCCGACGCCCGGAATCGACGGAACCGCGCTGGCGCGGTTTTTTCAGAGTATTGCGAGAACGCCGGGCGGCACGCTCTTTGGCATTATGGGAATGTTTTCAGGAGGCGCGCTCCAAAAAGCGACCATCTTTGCCTTAGGTATCATGCCTTACATTTCGGCATCGATTATCCTGCAGCTATTGACCGTGGTCATCCCCGCGTTAGAACGGTTGGCAAAAGAAGGGGAAGAGGGCCGGAAGAAGATTATTCAATATACGCGCTACGGCACGGTGATATTAAGCATCATTCAAACGTTTTTTATCGCCCTGTGGCTTGAAAATCCGAACGCTTTTCAAGGAACGGTAATTGTTCCGAAC
>JBFHCO010000122.1:0-5712 GCA_041585205.1 Candidatus Omnitrophota bacterium
CTTGTGAACAAAGCCCTCCTGCCGAAGATCAGCATCCTTATGGGTAAGGTTGCGCACATCGATTACATCGAAACGCCGACCGAGGTCGATGCGCTGCTTTTGGAAGCGCATCTTATCCGGAAATACCAGCCGCACTATAATAAGGAACTCAAAGACGACAAAAGTTACCCGCTCCTTAAAATCACATCCGACCGTTATCCTCGAATTCATCTGACTCGCAACAAAACGGATAAAAAAGCGGTTTATTACGGGCCTTACACGGACGCCAGGCTATTGCGCGAAGCGATTACGCTCATCAACACGCTGTTTCCGATCCGTAAATGCCAAAAACTTCCGAAGACAGCCTGTCTTTATTATCACATCGGACAGTGCCTTGCGCCCTGCATCAAACCGGAAGTCAAAGACGATTATGACAAAGTGATCCGTGAAGTCCGGAGCTTTCTCGGGGGAGGTAAAAAAAGCTTTATCCAATACTTGAGCGAGCGGATGGAGGAAGCGGCCGAAGAGCTGCGGTATGAAGACGCGCAGTTTTTTAAAGAGCAAATTGAGGCGCTCGGAAAGCTCAAGAAGAAAAGATTTTCATGGAAGCAGGAGGACGCCTCCGTCGCCATGTCCGCAACGCTTGAACTTAAGAGAATACTCGGGATGGAAAAACTTCCTGAAAAGATCGTGTGTTTCGACGTCTCAAATATCCAGGGAGATGAAGCCGTGGCATCCAAAATCGGGTTTTACCGCGAGCTTCCCGACAAGCTGGAATACCGGCGCTACAAAATCAAAACCGTGAAGGGGATCGATGATTACGCCATGATCCGTGAAGCCGTGACGCGCATGCTGGTCGCCTTAAAGGAAGGGCGCGAAACCTTTATCCCGGACCTCATTGTGATTGACGGCGGCAAGGGGCATCTGAATGTGGCGCGCGCGGTGCTGCAAGAACAGGGGTTTGAGACGACAGAACTGATTTCGCTGGCGAAGCGGTTTGAAACGGTGTATTCAGCTAAAACAGGTGAGGCCCTTGTGATCGGCCGGAATTCTTCGGCGCTGCATCTACTGCAAAAAGTACGCGATGAGGCTCATCGGTTTGCCATCACTTACCACCGGTCTCTGAAAGAAAAGGCCCTGCGCAAATCCATGCTGGATCCGATCCCCGGCATTGGAGACAAGCGTAAAAAAATTCTGCTCGAACAGTTCGAATCCATTGAGGAAATCAAGCGCGCCGGCCTTGAACAATTGGGCGGTTTGCCCGGTATGAACCGCGCCTCCGCTTTGGAAATTTGGAATTACTTTCACCCCGCAAAGTAGCAATTTCTAGCGAGCCATAGCTTACTTATCACCACCAAAGAATAATCCGCAAATTCAGAAAAAATACGCATCTTTTCTTGAAAAAATACCTATATATGATAACCTTTAGCAACTTCTTTAAAAACCGGCCGAGGCAAAATTAAAAGTGATCAAAAAAATACCGGGCATATTTTCTAAATACTTCGCTTCACGTCGAAGAAAAGTCATCACGCTTCTGACGGCGTTCGCTTTCTTTTTAACGCAATTCTCTTTCTTTCCCGCTCATCCAGCCTCTGCATCCGAAATCATTCATGCTCGCGGAGGGACAGGGTCCCCAACCCGCCACCCTCTTGCCTCGGCCAAATTGCAGGAGATCGTGGTCCCTCCCGAGCTTGCTTTCATACAAGATGCGTTTGAAGGCGATTCCGGCCGGTTTGTCGTGCTGGTTCAGGATGCGCATGCAATCGCAGATGCGCAAAACAAAATCCGGCAAATCATCGGCCATTTTCAAACGGAATACGGCGTCCGTCTCATTGCGCTGGAAGGCGCCGCATCCCGGTTGGATGCCCAAATCTTCAAAAGTTTTCCCGACACATTCAAGCTTCAGGAAGTTCTTCAAACATACCAGGAGCGGGGTGAACTAACCGGTGTGAACGCGGCCGCCATCTTTCACGACGCGGCAAGCGTCTATCACGGCGTGGAGGATTGGGGACTCTATGAACAGGGCCTGGCTACGTATTTGGGAGCAGTTAGGAATTCGGAACTGCTTTTAAAGGATCTGGAAGTTGAAAAAGAAAATATTCAAAGAGAAAAAAAAGCCGTTTATTCAGGTCAACTTTTGGAAATCGACCGCGCTCTTGCAAATTTTCGTCTGAATGATGGCAGCTTGATTGATGTCCTTCAAAAATTAGCCGCTGTAAAAGCACCCGCCAAAGATACGGTATTGCATCTTCTGATTGAAGAAATCGAAAAAAATCAGCTTGAATTGCCCACGATTGAAAAAGAAGTGGGCGAGCGTGCCGAGGCATTGAAAGGGGATCTAGCTTCGCAGCATGGCGCGGATGCCCGTTTCTTAAATCAGCGATTGCAGGAGTACCGCACGGGCCACATCCCATCCGAAGTTTTTGCCGCAGACCTGGAAGCTTTATATGTAAAACATCAAAAAGATTTTAAGGTATCCGATCAGCTCCGCAATTTAATTCAAACGCACAAACGTCTGCGCGAAACGCAAGGCGCTGAGTTCTTTGAGGTGTTCGATCGATATGTCCGGGAAGTCAAGGAGACGCTTTTTAGGAGTGACAGGGAAAGAGAGCTGGATCAGAAAAGCGACGAGGTGATCCGGTTGATGAAGTTTGCTCGTCTTGAAATCAGCCGTGATGAGTGGCGTTTGATGCAATTAGAAAATGCCGAGCGTTGGGCAATGCATTCCGCTTTTTATGAAAACGCCTTGGAGCGTGAAGATTATTTTTACCGGAATCTGATTCGGTTGATGAGGGATGAAGCGCAGCAAACCGCTTTGCTGGTGGCCGGGGGTTTTCATAGCGAGGGGTTGACGGCACGATTCAAACAGGAGGGGATTTCCTATCTGCTTCTGGCGCCGTCGATTGAGACCGTACCGCAGGACAATGTCTACCGGGCTCAAATGAACGACGAGGTTTCATGGCGAAATTATTTCGAAATTCAAAACGGTAAAATCAATCTTTACGACGCCTTTGTCCGCGCGGTGCGCGACCGTCTTCTTTTCGGAAGTTCTCCGCAATTATTGAAAACATGGCGCGATCAAATTATCCGTGATTTGTCCGCTCAGGGGCGTATGACCGCAGCGCGTCAGTACACCCGGTTTCTGGATGAAGTCGCAAGCGGTCAGGCGGATGTGATGCGCCGGATCGAACATTTTATTCATGGATTAAAACGGTTGGAATCGGCCGGTCAATTGACGCAGTCCAATATTCTGAAAATTTTAAGCCCCGCGAATATGGTTCCGCGGGATGTGGCCAACACGCTTGCGCCGCGATCCGCCGCGACGCCGCTTCCCGTTCTCACCGGCGTTGCCGGACGCGCGGAACTGCGCAGCGGCGCAGATCCCTATCAACCCATTCGCGAACGCAGGTCCATTCGGACTTGGTGGCAGACCATGCGGCCTGAGAATTTATGGAGCCGGGTGAATACCGCGATGAATCAATACAGCCTGTCCATCGAGCCGGAAGGGATCGGTGAAACGGTTCAGCGTGATTTGATGCGTCAGATGTTCGCCATTGTCAATCGTCTGACCGAATATAACTTGAGCGCGGAATCATTTATTACTTCATCGCTTCCATGGCTGCTCGAGAAGGCCGGCGAAGAAAAATGGCCGGTCGGAGCACTGGTTAAAATTCTTGCCCGCAGCTATCACAAGATTTACGCTGATTTGCTGGAGGGTAAGGAACCGGTCGTGGGTGCGACTGTCGCGGAAATAATCGGACAAATGATTCGGGACGAGTGGGCAGAGAAGCAAGATCCCCGTGCGACCGGCCGTTCAGAAATCCGTATCTTGCCGCAAGGCTGGACTGTTCGTGAGCCGGAAACCTTCGAGGATGTTGTTATGATGAGCCGGCTTTTTGAAAAAAGCGGGTATCACACGTTGGCGGGCACCTTAAGTGAAAGCCGTAATAACTACTTTTCCCGCGTTTTGACGGATGAAAACGGCCGGATCGTCGGCGCATATCAAGTGGATTCCGCTGTCCGGGAATTAGAAATTGAAACCAAGAAAAGGGATTCCCTGGATGTCCGCAAAACGGTGATTGTCAGCGGGAATTTTGTGGTGGACCCCAGTTTGCGAGGCCGGGGAATCGGTTCGGTTTTTTTCAAGGCAATTCAAGACGCTTGGCTGCGTCAGGGGGCAGGGCTTTTAATCGGGAATTCTATTGAGAAAAAGGCTTTGGGATTTTGGAAAAATCACACCGGAGGTTTGTCTTTGGACAACGCGCATTTTCGGGTGATTTCCGACTTGGAAGGTTTCGAGAAACCGCATTTCAAAATCGGAGGTAAAACTTTTTACCGGTTGGTCTTTGATCTAAAGCCGATCACCACCTCCGCGACCGATGAAACACTCGCGCATGACTTGGGCTTGTACAAGCAAATGGATCCTGCCGTGCGCGCGCATGAAAACTTCGCTGCCCGGTTTCTCTACGAAAACTTTTTCGATCTGGAAGACCTGACTTACGCGCTGGACCGTTTATCACGCATCATACGGAGCCATCGCATCGATGAAACGGTTCTGCCCCTCATCCTTGGCGAAACCGTGCGTTCCGCAAAAGGATTGGACCAGTTGTTTTTGACGTATCAGGATCGCTTCAGCCATGACCAGGCGGCGGACGATTCGGGTTTTTCGGGACATTATCAGTCCATTTTTGAGCAGGCCCGTTCTGAATTGCGTGACCTTTCCTCCGAATATAATGAGCGGGATAGACTGAAACCAGTGCGGCGCATTTCCAAGATTTTGATCGTGGAAGATATGCCGATCGACATCCGGATCTACCGGACGTTTCTTCCCGCGATATTTGGACCCGATATCGAGTTTGTTTTCAGCCTCGGTAAACAGGACGGTGAAATCGAGCTGGCGCTGCATCAAGGCGCTATCGGCGCGATTATCACGAATCGCCGGAACGCGCATGAACGCGATGATTGGAAATTCATCCGGAGTGTTCGTGAAATCCTCAAAGAAGAAATTCCGATTATTTTCGTCAGCAAGGCCAGTCGTGCCAATCCATTTACATCCGAAGAACTTAAAATAATCGGCAATGCGGTACAGCTTCCAAAACCTGTGAATATCCCGTTACTGTCTCAAGTGCTCGGCAATCTGATCAAGGAAAGCCATGAACTTTTTATCGTGCCTCCCTCCCGTTCTGAAATGAGAAGCGAAACGGAAACCATTCAGAAATTAAGAGACGGGGGAATTCAAGCCGCTGAACAAGAACGCACGGTCGAGGAAACCGTCGAAAAACTTGAGAGCGGTCAATTGGATGATCTCCTCGACGCGATCACGGAAGAATTAACTTTAATCAATCAGGGAAAAAGGATCAGTGAAGCGTTTGATCGCATGTGGCTTGTGACGACGGTTGAGGCGGTTCCTATGGGTCTCGCTGTATATCTTGCGTATAAATTTCGTGACGCGCCTTTACCCAATTTCGGTCGCCACTTGTGGGTCGATGAATGGTTTGTCTCCGGTTTAAAGCTGATTCCCGTATATTCGTTATATTATCGGTTGAAAAATTTTGAACGCAGGGTTTTCGCAAAGTGGTTTGAACTGTGGGAGCAGTTTCCCGAAAGTACCTTACCCATGAGCGGGGCGCCCCAACGGTCCGCTATGGCCCGGCTGTTAAAGAGTTTAGGAACGGCAAATTCACCGTTAGACGTCATTCGGAAAATTCTGATTTTGTACGGGTTCGTCAAACC
>JBFHCO010000123.1:0-5647 GCA_041585205.1 Candidatus Omnitrophota bacterium
GAAAATTTTCAATCTCAAAGGCAAAAGCGACCAGTATCTGGCGTCGATGGGGGTGTATGTCTTCAATCCCAAGGCGCTCACGGAAGTGCTGGCGGGTGAAGAGCGGGATTTCGGCAAAGAGGTGATTCCGAAAGCCATCAGCAAGTACCGCGTGATGGGTTACGTCTTCAACGGCTATTGGCGGGATATCGGAACGATACGCGCCTTTTACGAAGCCAGCCTTGAAATGACGCGACCGAACCCGCCGTACCGGTTTGCGGAACCGGGCTCCGGCGTTTTTACGCGCGCGCGTTTTCTGCCGCCATCCAAAATTCTGTCTTCCGAATTCAGCAATGTGCTTATCGCCGAGGGCTGTTCGCTCGATGGCGTGCACGCCGAGGACTCGGTGATCGGCCTGCGTTCCGTGATCCGCAAGGGAAGCGTTTTCCGTAAAAGCGTCTTGCTCGGCAACGACTATTTTGAAGCCGACCGCCCGCGCCGGCGCGTGCCGCTCGGGATCGGCAAGAATTGTCATATCGAAAACTGCATTATCGATAAAAACGTCTGCATCGGAGACAATGTTTCCATCACCAATTCCAAACACGTCAAAGAAAAAGACGGAAAATTTTATTATATCCGCGAAGGTCTTGTGATTATCCCGAAGGGAGTTATGATTCCGAGTGGAACGAAAATTTAACCGGGTCGCTCACTGCACGGCACTTCTGTTCATCTGCGCTTTACCGCATCCGCTGTACGCCGCACACGCATGGAATTCGACGACGCTTTCCTATGAAGACGCTGTGAACGCAACGGAACCCGCGGCGGGCGAAGAAGCGCAAAACGGTCCGGGAGAGGCGCTGGACATGATTGCCCTCCGCATGAAGTCGCTTTCCGCGGTGCTGAATGAAATGCCCGAACCCCCCAATTTAAACCGCACGATTGATATTCCCGTTTTCGGAGACAGGCACCGCGCTTCCGCGCGGCCGGTTGAGAAGGCGGGAAATTAGAAGTTCGCCCTTTCCAGCGTCACCAAAGATCCGACCGTAAAGAAAATGTTTCCGGCCCATGCGCTGAAAAAGGGAAAAAGTTTGCCTGATTTGCCGAGCGCGATCGCAATCGCGCCGAAAACGTGATACGCGAACACCAAGCCGATGCAAATCAGCATGCTGGTCGCGATGCCCTTGCGGGTTTTGGTGCGCGCCAAAAGCGGGATGGCGATCAGCATCATGACGAAGCTCTGCCAGGGGGAGGCGAGACGGTAATGCAAATCCACTTCCTCGGAATAAACGTTCACGCCGGTCTCTTTTAATTTTTCCATGGACCGTTTCATTTCCTTATAGGTCAGATAGATGCTGTCCTGAGACGTGCTCGCCAAATCGAAAGGTGAAACGGTGAGTTCCGGATAGGTTTTCTCGGGGTAGGTGCGCGGCTCGCCGAAAATCCTGCCGCGTGAATCCAGCTTGTGTTCCGTGACGTCAAAGAATTTCCAGGTTGTCCCGTGCCATTGCCCCCGCTCGGCCGCGATTTTTTGGCGCGTTTTGCGGTCTTTGCGGTCCAGCCACAATATGACGATGTCTTCCGCCTTCATTTCTTCGGGTAAGAGGGATCGCATGTAATAAATATGGTTGTCCGTCGAGCGGTAGGTGACGTTTTGAATGCTTTTTTCCTCACGAATTTCTTTTTTCTTTTCGATGTAAACTTCCCGCAATTCATTGGCGGAGCGGAACGTCGGAGGCACCACCCGATCGCTGATGATAAAAGTGCCGAGGCCGATCAGGAAACCGAGAAAAAGAATCGGGCGGATAATCGTGATGATTTTAAGACCGGCGACCTTCATGGCGACCAATTCATTATGAAATCCGAAATTAACGAGCAAAAAAAGCGTGCCGAGCCATGTGGCCCAGGGGATGGTTTGCGTGAAAGCGTAAGGGATCAACGACAGGTAATAACGCGCAAAGATCGGAAACGGCGTTTCGTGGCGGAGCAATTCATCGAGATTGTCGAAAAGATCGGCAATCAAAATCAAGAAAACGAGCGTGAGACTGCAGTAAAAAATCGGCAGAAACAACTCGCGCAATATGTACCGGTCCAAAACTTTCATGCTTCCGTAAACTCCTTTTAGTTTTCCTGATGCGTGCGCGCCAGTGCCAGCACATCGACCCGCGCCGCGCCGTGTTCTTTTAAGAGGCGCGCGGCTTCCTCCGCCGTCGAACCCGTCGTTAAAATATCATCCACCAAAAGCACGCGGCGGCCGCGGATCGCACCGCTCTTGCGGATATGAAAGGCGCCGCGCATGTTCGTCCGGCGCTGATCACGCGAAAGCAGGCTTTGGGCCGGCGTGTGACGGCGTTTGCCCAAAAGGTTGCGGCAGACGGGCAGGCCCGAGCTTTGCGCCGCATATTCGGCGATCAGTTCCGACTGATTGAATTCACGCTCCAGCAGCCGGCGTGAATCCATCGGGATGGGCACAATGCGGTCGTAACGATGCTCGCCCGTGAGCGCGGCCACAAGCGTTTTCAGCTCGTCACGGAACGCGCGCAGCAGCCAGCGCTTGCGCGCGAATTTGACCGCCGTCAGGATCTCCTTCACGGGAGACTGATACGGATAAAGCGCCCAGCCGCCGTCCAGCGCTTCAAACCGGTCCGGCAGAATCGAATCTTCGGGCGAAAAACAAAGCGCCTTCAGCCGGGATTCGCATCGCCGGCAAAGCCCCTTTTCCTCAAGTTCAAGAAGGGTCTTGCAGACGCCGCACGCGGCGGGGTAAACCAGCCTCCAGAAGGCCTCCCAGTACGCAGTCATTAGCCTGCTATTCTAGCGGTTTGAAGCAGAAGGGCAATCACAAAGATCGCCTTCGCAATCCTCTCTGGGAGGTTGACCTCAAGCGGGTTTGGCGTATAATAGCCGCTCTTTACGGGCTAGGTCCCCGGCAGGGGCTCCCGCAGGACTCATATTTGACGGAAACGGGGTGTTTTTAACTTGCCAAAAGTACATGTCGGTGAAAATGAATCGATCGATCAGGCGCTTAAGCGGCTGAAAAAAAAGATCGAGCGTGAAGGGATTTTGAAGATTCTGAAAGCGCGCAAACATTACGAAAAACCGAGTGAAAAGAGACGCCGCAAACAGCGCACCTCCAAAACGAAGCGGCGCTGATCCTTCCAAGGAAAAGAAACCGGCAACAAGACAACTTGTTGCCGGTTTTTCGTTTTTTAGAGGCTGAGAAAGTTCAGGACTGAAAGCGGATCAAATCCGCCAAAGAAAGAATTTCAAAACCTTCCTGTTTTAATTTCGGAATTTCTTCGTGAAGTACTTGCAGCGTGTTGTGGCGGTGATGGCCGATCCCGATCGCAAACCCTTTGCGTCGCGCCAGCGCGGCCAGTTCCCGCACCCGCTCCCGGACATACCCTTGCTCATCCGTGTTATCGAGAAACACATCCCGCTTCAAAACCGGAATGCCGACATTCCGGCCGATGCGCGTGGCGACGCTGTCGGCCGTGGTGAAACTGTCCAAAAAGAAAAGATTGCGGCGTTTCAAATCCCTTAAAATCGGCTCCATCACATCCGGATCGGCGGTGCCGCCGGAGCCCATATGATTGTTGACGCCCACATGATAAGGCACCGATTGCAAATCCCGCGACAGCATGTCGAGCATATGCGGCGTTGACATGCGGTCCGTGATGAGGCCGGGTCCCGGAATGGTTCCGCCCGCGGACTCGAGCGGCAAATGCAAAATCACTTCCGCGCCCGTTTTGCGGCTGAGCTGCCCGTATGCCTTGGAATGCGTCAGATGCGGCAGAATGGCGTAGGTGACGTGATCACCCAGTTTGACGAGCAAATCGCGGTGCTTCGGCGTGTGACCGATATCGTCGATCACAAACACGAGCTTGGGTTGATGCGTTGAGATTTCACGCGTTTTTTTAACGGGCTCCTTTTGCACCGCCGGTTTGGCGGGCGGCGGAGGGGGAGTCGTCACTTTCGGTTCCGCTTTTTTTGGCGGAGCCGGCGGCGGAACCGTTTTCTTTTTCACAGGTTCCGGTTTCTTCGCGGGCGCCTTGGGTGGCGCCGTTTTTTTGATCTCCGGTTTCACGGGCGCCGGCGGAGCCGGAACGCGTGTTTCCGCCGCCGGCTGCCTGACCGCCGGTTCGGGTTTGACCGGTGCCGGCGTCGGCACGGTCTTTAACGCACCGAAGGCGGGCAAAGCGGAACGCACGGCGTCAAGTTGCTTGGAGAAAAAGGACCCGGTGTGCTCAAACCATGTGGCGGCCCCGGCCTTATGCGCGAAATAAAGCGCGAGCGCGACAACCAGGACATTAATAAGAACGCTTGCCCGCGCGAGTTTTTTGCGGGTTTTCGGTTTGACGTTCAATTTAACCGTGACGGGTGACTCAAAAAGCGGAGCGGGCTTGGGCGCACGGGTGCGGCGCCGCGGGCGGCGGCCTCCCGCGCCGGGCCTGCGAGCACGGCCGGATCTCTTCTTCGAACCTCTTTTGCGTTTACCCATAAAAGAAAGATTTCCCGATTAAGCGGTTGGGCGGAGTCAGACACACCCCGCCATTGCTGTATTTAACGATTCCACAAGCGCGAAGCTTGACCTTTTTTATTGGAAACGGACGGCCGGGCCGCTAAGCGCTGCATTATTGCGGGGTGTATCAGGGTATGTTATCATCTTGCTTTCGCGCGGCGGACCGTGAGCCGCGATTACTGTATCCTTAAATCTGACTGAGAGTTAAGAACATATGGCATCCAAATATCAGGCCTTTCCCGGTATGGAGGATATTCTCCCCGGGGCAATCGAACAGTGGCAATGGCTCGAAGAGAAGGCGCGCATTTTCTTTGAAGCGCGCGGGTACAAGGAAATCCGCACGCCCATTTTGGAGCCGACCGAACTTTTTTCCCGCTCCATCGGAGAGGCGAGCGACATTGTGCACAAGGAAATGTACACCTTTGAAGACCGGGGTGAGCGCAGCATGACGCTGCGTCCCGAGCTCACCGCCTCGATTGCGCGTTCGGTGATCGAGCACGGGCTTCTGAAAACCGCCAAATCGCTCCGGCTTTATTATTTGGGTCCGATGTTCCGCGCCGAAAGGCCGCAGGCCGGACGCAAGCGGCAGTTTCATCAAATCGGCATTGAAATCATCAATGAAGCGGGCGAAAAGGCGGATTTTGAATCCATCTCCCTGCTTTATTTTTTTCTGAAATACGCCGGGCTTGAAAAAATCAGTTTGAGGCTCAACCATCTGCCGGAACCGTCCGAACGGGCCGAAATAGAAAAGAGTCTCGTGGATTATTTCAGCAAACAGCAGACGACGTTGTGCAAGGACTGCCAATTCCGCCTGCGCAAAAATGTGATGCGCATTTTCGACTGCAAAGTGGAATCCTGCCAGCCGGTGATTAACCAGGCGCCGTGGGAAACGCTCGCGCCTTTCGGCAAAGAATTTGAAACCCTGCTGAAGGATTTGGAGGCGCACGGCATTCCCTTTGAAATCAAGCGGCGCCTCGTGCGCGGTCTCGATTATTACACGGGCGCGGTGTTTGAAATCGCGGCCGAAGGTTTGGGCGCGCAGGACGCCGTTGCGGGCGGCGGACGTTACGACGGGCTCTATGCCGAACTCGGGGGATCGCAGACACCCTGCACCGGTTTCAGCATCGGAATCGAGCGCATGCTGGCCGC
>JBFHCO010000124.1:0-5638 GCA_041585205.1 Candidatus Omnitrophota bacterium
TATAGGGGACAGTATTAAATTTGAACTCGCAAGAGACGAAAACGGTAAGGTTGTAAGGGTGCTCGGCGCCAAAGTCAATCCGTTATTTGAGATCAGCGACGAGACTTTAAATGCGGTTGCGGCGATGGCGATTCCGGTGGCATTACGCGGCGTCTCATCAGAGGACGTTCTTTCTTACTTTGAAGCAGTGCAAATCTCAGCCGGCAGGATCCCCGGATTTGTCAAACTAGATCATGACACACCCACGATCCGCCGGGTTGTTGAAGAAAGCCGGGATTTGCTTGAACAAAAGGAGCAAGCCAATCCACGATCGGCTTTGCAAACGTTTTTTGGAATCGGGCAAAAACGATTAACGGAAGATGAGGCGCTGGATATTGTTACCCGGGCCTATCAGGACCGGACGGCGAACGCATTTGCGACCATGACGCTTGGCATGTACTTGAATGAAGAACCCGGCCGTGAAGAGCGCAGTAAAGTATTGGCGCGTTTCAGGGATGCGGTCGAAGCCATGGAGGAAATACAGGAAATCGAAAGAACGCGCAGACAGAGATTTACGAAAAACGAAGCAGGATTGGCGAATTTGAACACGAAGGCGGCGATTATCGCATCCGGATTGTGGACCGGAAACGGCCTCGATGCCGCCATTCAGCGCTACAATGACGTCAAACCAAACGCCTTAAGACTCAAGGATGCGCGCGGAATTCCTGAAATCTCAGATGATGAGAATGAATCAAGCGCCTATACGGTGGCCCTGCTGTCTTTCGCTTCGTCCGTGCCGGCCCATGCGCGCGAACAGTTCGATGCGGATGAACAGCGGATACTGCCGACGCAAGCCACAGGAGACTTTGATGAAATATCTGTCGATGCCGATGCGGCCGCCGAGCAGGCGCGAGCTGAGGCGGATGAGTCAAGGCGCTCCGAAGTGCGCGGCACGTCGGATGATGCCACCGTGATACGGTCGCAAGATCAGCAAATTAAAATCGAGGATGTTGTTGCCCAGGGGGAGGCCACACGCATCAGTCCTTTGGAGGCTCAAACCGCAACGCCGACATTTGAAGATACTGTCACGATCACGAATGTGGTCAACCGCGGTTTGATATTGCGAAAGAACAGGGATTCCTATGGACCTGAGGATGAATATGACTTAACCGATGATCTTCAAATCACAATGATTATCGATGGCAAGGAGCGGACGCTTGAATTTGAAGCAAGCGGGGCGGTGGGAGATATTTTCCGGGTGCCGGGAACTGAGATACGATTCAAATTGGCCCGGAATGTTCAATACACGATCTCGCAGCAAAATTATAATCTTCATGCCGGAGAACTTTCAGATCCTGCGAGCATTGAAAGACTGGTCAATGAAGGCGTTATCGATGTGGACGGAACGCCGGTTAATAATGTCGCGGTTGAAAATGAAATTGGCAATTTAAACCGTTTATCAGCGCGTCTTAATGACGGCAGATATCAAACGGGAGACGGAGCGAAAATCAGAAAAAAATTTCCGATACCCATCCTGCTCGGCACGGCAAGCATTGTCCCCGCGCGCGAAGGAGCTTTGAACCGTCCGGGATTTTTATACCAGGGCCTCCCGGGTCAAAGCCTGACCGATGCTAAGAGATCGGGTGCGTTTAATTATGATGTCGCTCTTCTTGCTGCTCAAGAAATCGGCAGGATTATCGCCGATTTTCATCTCGTGGATATTTCTCCGGGCGATCTTTCATCCAATCAGTTTTTAATCGATTTGGACGGTGTCAATTTATCCGAACGCAAAGTACCCGTCGGTCTGATTGACCGCAGCGATGATGCGGAAATAAAAGAAGGGGCGGAAGGATTACGCCCTCGGATAGCCGCCACACCTTCTTACTTTGTGACCGGCAATTTTTTGAGCCCATTGCAACAGGGAGTCCGTTCGCAGACAATCAGCAACCGGAATGCAGAGGGGTTGATAGATCTTGCGGCCTATATTCAGATTTTGAAGGATATTTTATATGACAGGGAGAATAAGGGGTTTCATCTGATTTTGAAGGAATTGCGCCCCGATGCTTTGCATTATTCCGTGCCGGCCAGCTTATATGAACAAGAGATTGACCGAACCGATTTGGTGCGCAAAGTCACGTATAAACTTCGGGATAGGGACGCTAACACCGGTGAATCCACCCTGGATCCTGAGACGCTGGACCCGATCGTTAACCCTCAAACGGGTCAGCCATACCGTGAAGAAATGGATCTGAATGAGTTTCTGGAATCGGGCGCCTATCCTTTACCGGTCGCACATCGTGCCTATACCGTGGACCGGGAAGCGATGCTGAACGGCATGGTCAATGAATGGGTCAGGCAAGGAATTGTGGAAACGATTGCCGACATGCCGGAGGATTTACGTGCAAATCTGACAGAAGCCGTCAACCGGTTTTCTGATGTTGTCACGGGGCTTGAAAGGGAAATGGAGCAAGCGGTCATTTTCGAAAGCGTCAACCCCAACCGTCAGAACCCGATTGGCGGAGTGGACGGCGCCTACACGCAAGAATTGATGGCGGATTTAAATCAGGCGTTGGTTGATTTATTCAGCGCCAGACAAAGCATCGTGACATCTCTCGAACTATTAAAAACAGGCGAAAGCCCTGAATTGATTACCGGGGTTCCGGCTGCCGAAGGCATTGATCTCGATGTTGAAATACAAGATACCGTCCGGCCTGCCGATGAGCAGGGCAGACGTTCTGAAATACGCGCCGGACAAGTCATGAGCGTGGATGAGATCGTCCGTGCCGTAAATAATGTTTTAGGACGGGCTGAATTGGCCGCGAACAGAGCGGAAAGGGTCAGTCCGTCAGTTTATTCAGGCATGATCAACAGATTCCGGTCGGCCACTGAAGAGAAAATGACACGTGAGCATTTTTCGGATTTGAAGTCCCTAGCAGACTTTATGCAGAAGTTGGAATTTGACGTCAGGGGCATCGCGAACATTTGGTCGTCCGAACTCCAGCCGAACGAAATCATACAAACGCAGAAAAACTTAAACACGTTCTTAAAAAGAATCAGTGCGGATTCTGCGATGTTAATGACGCAAATGGGTTTAAAACTTGCGGAAATGGAAAAATCCATTCACGCATCAAAAATTAAAGTTGAAAGACAGCAAGCGCCTGCGGCGCCGGAAGAAATTTTGGATACGGCGCTCGAGCGACCGGATGCGCAAGAAGAGGCTCAGCGCAGGCGGGACGGGCTGGACCGGTACAAGCGCTCAGAGATGCGCAATGATTTCATGCGGCAAATCGGAGTCATCGGCAGTGCTGTCGCCGTGTTTTTCTTCAATGCGCAGGAGTCTTTGGCGCAAACACTTCAACGCGGGGTGGAAGGCAGCGCCGAAACCGCAACCAATTTCTTTTTATATGCTGTTTACGCTACGGTCGGGATTGCCGTCCTCGCTGTAATTTCATGGATTGTCAAAGCCATCTTGATCGATCGCGTGCTGGCCCGCAGTGACGCCGATATCGAAGCGGACCGCCTGGCGAGAGCGCGAAACGAGAGAAGGAAGGCTGCTGAAAAAAGAGAGACGCAGGCGGGTAAGGATGCGGAAATGCGCCAATACCTCGCCAATCAAAGGGCGAAGGCCGAAGAAGCACGACTGGAAAGGCAGCGTCAAATTGAGGAGCAAAACCGTGCGCGCATAGCGGCGGCAGCCGCGCAGCAGGCATCCCAGGTGCCGGATATCGGGAAAGCCATACTTCGATCTGCGATCCAAAAGAGTATTCGCAATGACAGGACGCGCGTTGCCGCGTTGCGCGCCATTGAAGAAATAGAGTTAAATGCCTTGATCTCCGAAGACATTGATCCATGGGCACTGGAGGTGTCTAACGTTGCAAGTCCCACGCTGACACTCGGGACAACGATGGATGTACGGGGGCTTGTGGTGGATGAAATCTATGTGTTTGCGGATGACGCACAAGTCGAAGTGATCGCTAAGAAAAAAGGGACCATCAACCAGGGTATATGGCTTGGAAAAATGACTTATGAAGAATTCATCGCTTCTCAAATGGCCATTCAACCCCAAAGCGCTACTGCCGCACCGGAAGAAATCGCCGACACGGCTCAGGAACAGCCCGCCACGCGGCAAGCGCCTCAAGCGCGCTCCGAATTGCGGCAGGAAGGTGGAGTTGGGCCTCAAATAGCTCAAGAGTTCACCGATGAAGAAATGAACGCTTTTTTTGCGGATGTCGAAATTCCGGATTTAGAAGCGGCCTCGTTATCAATTGAAGAAATTGAGATGATGGAAAGGCTTGAAGGGCTTTCCGCGCAATTTGAGGATCTTGATTTTTCAACGGCTCAAGGTGCCGGTTTGATTGATAAAGGGCAAAGCGGTGAAGTGTTTAAAGCGATAGATAAATCTACGGGATCCTTCATTGCCGTTAAAATAGCCATCAGGCCGGGTTCGCTGGAGCGCGACGTCATAACGGGTGTTCATGCGCTGCAAAACGCGGACGCGCTTGAGGGTTTGTTTCCGCAAATGAAAAAATTCTATGTGTTGCGGGACGATCGATTTATTGAGATATCAACCGAAGAAGCGCTTGCCAACCCGCTGAATGTTGCGGCCTATTCGGAAGATTACATTCGACCGCCTTCAGGTTACGACAAGGCGCCGAATATCATGAACGCCATGGCGGAGGGTATGCTAGGAAGCACGCCGGAAGAGCAGCAGATGAATCTGCGAAGTCTAGTGCGCGAGGCATTGCAGACAGCCTTGAGGGGTGGATTATGGATTTGGGACAGCAATCCGGCAAATTTTATCTTCGCTTCATCAGATGAAGAAAGCTGGCGTATTCGAATCGTCGATTATGGCGGAGCCGGTGTCTTGACTCCTGCGATGGTCAATCAAGTATCCGACGGTGAATTGGAAGCGCGCATTAATGAAATTATGGTGCGAGCGCTGCCCGAAGCTGAAGTGCTCGAATCGCCGGTGGATATTATTGACCGCGAAAGGGGGACAACTTTTGAAGAGGACATCGCTTCTGAGATGGCCTTTCAACCCCAAACCGCTCTTGCCGATCCGCAAGAAATCGCCGACACAGCTCAGCAAGAGCCCACTGCACGGCAAGCGCCTCAATCCGCAGAGGCCCGGCGACGCTCCGAAGCACGTTTATTGGAGACGGGAGGCGTCAGTTTGGAAGGCGCTCTCAATGATCCTTTGACCGGGTTAACAGGCGGGCGTCAGAGCGTGATAAATGAAATTGAAGGGATGACATCAGTCGCAACATTCAGGTCAGAATTTCGGCGTATCGGAGAGCAGGGGCTGAATGATTTAAAGGAAATCACGGCCCGGCAATTTAACGAAGCGCTTGATGCTTTAAGGAATGTTTCATTAGCGGAAGAATTGATAGCAAAAGTCGGTATGCCTGATTTTCTTGCTCTGGGCATGCGTCCTTTTTCAGTGGCGCATCGGGCGACACGAGAGTTGGCGGATGTCATCCGAGGCCGCATTGGTCAACACATCACGGGCGTTACGGTTGTGGAGCCGGTGTCCTTGGAAATCGACACCACCGGCATCGATATCCAAGGGGTGAGCGCCCTTCTGGGGAACTGGAAGGCCTTAAATGAGGCCCATATAGAAAAGCACGGAGTGCCCTTATTCCCGGGCACCATCCCTGAA
>JBFHCO010000125.1:0-5578 GCA_041585205.1 Candidatus Omnitrophota bacterium
GTCCCGAAGCCATACGGCAGAGAGCGATGTGGAAACACCTTAAACAGGAGTGGAAGTCATTCCGTCCTCGCTTCGAGGGCGCGACACCGGCTGAACGAGCCCGTTTGAGCGCCCTCATCAATCCGGAATTCATAGAGGAGTGGCTCAATCCCGAAATACTTGAGAATTACTCCGTGCATCAATTTGTGTATTTGAATTTTGGCGCGTCTCATTCGAGGCGGTCTGAAGTCAGAGCGGAACCGGTCGAACGTGTAAAGGAAAATAAGGAACTCGCTTCCTTAAGGCTGCTTTACCGGGAAATTCTCAAGGCCAATATCGAACTGATGCGCGCCGCGTCAGAAAAGAAGTTTATTGAAGATGAAGCCATGCGCCGCCAAGCCTATGAATCCGTCCGTCAACAGCTGCTTCGGCTCAATAAAACCGTGCTTGAGAAATGGAGCGGAGGCGGGCAGCGCGCTTTGCGTGACGAAATCATCCAGAAAGTTGAGAATGCCGTCCGCCTTATCGGAGAACCGGGGCAGAAAGGGCAAAACCCCACCGCCGCGAACGCCGCCTTGTCGGCCGCTGTGCACCGCATTCATCAAGTTTATATGAATACGCTGGATGGCAAGTTAAGCCGGATTCGAAATTATAAAGCCCGCAAAGGTAAGTTTTGGTATGACCGCAGAACGCGCGAATATGTGCTGCTTCAGGGGCATTATCAAAAGCAGGAGGTTGGGGAGTACGAAGTTCCGATGTCCGTGACCCGTGAGCGGCGATTTAAAATCATGTGGGAAGCCTTTCGCTCCGTTGACCATCAGATAGACACCGAAATAACCTATTTCATGGCTGCGAATGCCATCCTGAAGCAGCTGGATAAATATGAAAAACAAATCTTGAGTGCCATCAATTTACGGGACCCCCTTCAGGAAAGTGATAAGCGGGGAATGCTGGAAGGGTTGGAAGCGCTGATAGAGAATTTGGACGCAACTTGGATTGTCGAAAAGGATATCGCCCAGCTTGGTTTGAGCACGGCTCATTTGCAGCTTGCGCTCGGTGAATTAAGCCCCGCGTTGACCACGCTCTCTATTGCGAAATCGCTCATTCATGTGCGGGCGATTGCAGTCGATTCCATGGTCCGGCATATCGAACAGGGGCGCTTAACCGTCATGCGCGAAGCGCTGATCAGAAGAAACCGCAATTTGCGCGATCGCGTTGAGACCATGCAAAACCGTTTCCGTGACATGTATTGGGATGCGACGAAAAAACAAATCGTCTGGAAGCGTAACGGCCGCGATGCTGTCGGTGCCTTTATGAAGCCATATAACGAAATCAAAGATTTCTTGAACTCGACTCATGAACCGGATTTGCAGGGCCTATTCAATTTAGCGGAAGGTGCCCGGAGATCATTTTTTAAAATTCAAACGGGGAGTGATGCGGAACGTGCGGAGGCATCCGCCGACGTCGACCGCTATCTCGGGCGGTTAATCCGAAGACTGGACGATTCAAGCCGCCTGGCGGCCTTCGTGATGGATTATCGCGCACGGTTTAAAAGCAAACGGCTCAGCGGATTCGCCGAGGCTGCAGCCAAAGATAAGGCGTTTGACGAAGCTATGGATCAATTTATCGCCCAGCGGAATTTGGCCGGCAACATGCCGGCGCTTGCGCCGTGGTGGTATCGTTTGTATCAAGCAGTGCATGTTCCGATGCGAATCGATGACCGGGAGGCCGAGAACGGACGGCGGGAGAATCCGGCTTTCGCGGCCCTGACCATGCTGATTCGCATCTTGGAGGCTCAAAATGTTCAGCAGGTGCTTGACTCACGGGTTGCGACCAAAAATCGCGACGCGCGGATGTACGCGTTTCTAACCGAAGAAGCGGGAGATCCCGAGGCTGATATTTTCGCGTGGGAGCCCGACAAAAAAAGACGCCTTCTGAATGTGATTGCCGAGCAATATGGTTTGGACGCCGGGACGCTTCCTTTGATTCCGCAAAAATATACACCGCAGCGCTCTGAATTGCGAAACGAGGACCCCGCGTTTCAGCCGGTGGTCGTCACCAATTGGAAAAAGTTTGAAGACGTGGTGACGGATTGGCATGCGCGCAAAGAGGTGATCGGTCAAGTTGAATGGATCGAGTCAGATTCGGACTTGCCGCGTGTTTTTGACTTGGAAAAGGAACTGAAAAGCCGCGTATTTTCTGATGCGATTGCGCAGTTCATCAAAGAACTATTGATGGAAAAGATCGGGCTGCCGTTGGCAGAACCGCCGTTTTACATGGAGATCGAGGAAAGCGCAGTTATCGATAGAGACGGAAACATAGCCGATGTGAGATTAAAAATATTCGATATCAACCCTCGTTTTCTATTCGGCTTAGAAAATGAGATCACCCTGCATGTGGATATGCCCGGACAACTGGCCAAAACGGCAAAACAGTTATGGAATCATACCGAAGGCGTGGATTTTCTGATTGACCCGGAAGGAACGCCGATCGTGGTGAGCGAAGAAGTAAAAGATAACGGCGATAAGTTTGCCGCATGGATCAGCAATCGCCATGCGATTGCGCAGCTCGGCATCCGCTTTCCGCTTGAGCTCACCGCCGGATATCTTCCGATCGGTGATGATCCGGATCGCAATTTGATCGTGATGGCCGCTAATTACGTGGGCCGAGACCGGGATGACAGAAGGTCTGAAGTGCGCGGCACAGCGAGTTCGGAACCGCCTTCGCGTTTTGACGGCAAAAGGGAGCTCAGAAGCGAACGCGTATTTACTTTACCGATTCATCCGGCCGTGGCCGAGTTTAAGGAAGTCATCAGTCGGGAAATGTATGCCCTGACGGCCTACGATTCAAGAGGTGAGAGAATTTCTCAGCTCTCGTTTTACTATGTCTCAACTCCCGGAGCCTATTTTGAAACGCTTAAGAAAAATGAAGTTCCCATCGATAAGCAAATCCTGCAGCAGCTGAATGAGCTGACCGACCAGCAATTGGATCACTCAACCGGCCGTTTCATGACGTGGACGCATGAGGACTGGCGGCATCAGGGCATCATGAAGGCCTTGATTGAGTTTTTCTTCCGTGAAAGGCTGGAGGAAATGGGGATGGAATATATCGTGGCGGTTAATTTAACCAAAAACGGCCTCGAACTGTTTAATCAATGGTTGACCGGCAGGAAAAAATGGATTGAATTGGTGCAAAAGTCGGACGGAAACGGCGGCCACTTACCTAACCCCATCGTCAAGATGACTCCTTTGTATGAAGGCGATACAACGACGCAGGCCTCATTCCATGTTTATAAAATCGTGGACCGCCCGCGGTCTGAGATTCGCGGTTTGCCTGAAGCCGATTTCGAAGAAAATTCCGGCATATCCAGATCCGAAGCCCGCTCAAAAAAAACTTCCATCAAACATGACATTAAAGCTTATCAGGCGAAAATCGACGCCTTTCTTCTGAACGAGCCGTGGAACTTTTTCCGCGAAACCCAATGGGGCGATGCCGTGGCTGAATCCGTCGAAAAGGCGCTGCGCGGATATGCGAACGCGATTCAAAAGCGGCTCAGGGAGCTCGATAAGGAGCCATCCCATAAGCATCATGTTCGGTTGCGATTGATCCGTGCGGCCGCACGACAACTCGCCATGGCCTTGAAGGCCTTGTCGGATTTGCAGCAGGGTACGCTTGAATTTAATGGGCCGGCGCAGAATCTTTGGCCGCAAACCGGAGAAGGCACTTTCCGGTATTTTAAAATGAAATGGAAGGACAACGGCAACAAGCAGTCCCATTATGGCGTTCTGATCGCGCGTTGGGTCGCGGGCCCGAACCAATTCGCGCGATTTAACATTAAAATTGTCCATCCAGTTCGAACCGCGTATCGCAAATGGTGGAAGGAACTCACAAGTTTCCGCTTGGATTATGAGAATTACGAGAACCAAAGGACCTTCGCAGCTGTCAATCCTCCGCGGGCTTTTTTAAGAATCGTTCCGGATGATGTCTATCATTTCCGCGTTCCCGCGTTGAGCCGCTCTGAAGATTTTTCGTCCTATGTCCAGGCCCTGAATCAAAAATTGTCGTTACCCAAGCAGGAAACTTCCGTACCGAACGGACTTTTGTCGCCTGAGCAGTTGGGCGCCGCGAAAATTTCAACCGTGAGACGCGCCGGATACAAAAATTTGAGCCGTAAGCTTGCAAGGCTGAAAAACCAGACGAAGATGTCGGGTGATGAAGCAGAAGAAAACATGCTGCTTTATTTTCTGAGTGCCTTCCAGCAGCAACCTGAAAATATAGAGCAGGTTTGGATTTCAACCATTTCGGAGAACAGTAATCCGGATTATCACAAAAGACAGTTATTAGGCGCACGATTAATCCGGCGCGTGGAACCGGGAGATTTTTCTCATGTTGTTCTCGATCGGTTGAGCCCGCTCATGCGGGAGGGGTTGCGGACGGGAGCGTATGTCGTTACTCCCGAAGCTCAGGGGAATGGCATCGGGCGCAAGTTGACCGCGGCCGGTTTCCGATATCTAATCGCGGAAGGACACCGCTTTTATTTGGCTTCCGTCCAGAAGGAAGATGAAGTTTCATTCCGCAGTTTACATGCCGCCGTTTCGGAATTGAACGCCGCAATTATACCTTTAACGCCTGACCGTAAAAATCCGCTGTTTCGACTTTTATTGATTGATCTGAGACCGGATCGTCCCTTGCCCCTTACTTTGCCGGAATCTCTTGCCGGGGATGCCGAAACCGCGTGGAGGGAATTAAACGGGGCGCGGTCCGAAATTCGAAGTAATATTCTGCCGGATGCCATCAGAAAAGAATTTACCGATGCAGTGCATTTACGATCCACTCGTTCGACGGCTCACATGTATGAAAATTTGAATTATACTCGCAACGGCAGACTAATACCGAAAAATTCAAAAACGGCCACGGTGGACGAAGAAAAAGCTCTAGCCTTATTGTTGGACCCGCGACCCGGAGTGCGCGCGGTCATCACAAAAAATTATGATGAGATGACTTATCTTTCCGCATATCTCATTTTGAAGCTGATGGAATTAGCCCGACGCGAGTTCGCGTTTGGTCTCGCGACCGGCGGGACTACTGAGAGCCTGCGCAAGTCACTCGGTCTCTTAGATTTAGTCGAGCAGACTTTTAATCAGTATTTAGCGGCTGATAAAGTGAACAAAATCACGACTTTGGATGATTATTATTGGCCCGTCGGTACGGAAAAATCGAAATTCCTGTTGTCCAGCTACCGTGAAGAACAGCTTTATATGATGCTGCGGAATCTTTATGCGCATCTAGCGGAAGATGAACTACAGGAACTTTTTGTTTCGCCGCCTGTGTACCACCCGACCATTGAAGAGGCCGAGGCTTCGTATCGTGAGCGCATGCGGGTTTTCCTGCAAGCCTCGCATCGTCTGTTGTTTCAACTGCACGGTATAGGTACTTCCGGCCATGATGCCTTTAACGAGCCCGTTTTGAATGCCTTCACCGCCGCGCCGGGCGATATCAAAACGGATTTAAGACGCATATTGTCCGTACCTGTCGGCTTGGAGAGGGTCGAGCAACCGCCTTATCTTCTACGTCCGGACTATGCGACGCGCATATCGGA
>JBFHCO010000126.1:0-5566 GCA_041585205.1 Candidatus Omnitrophota bacterium
CGGGATTCACCGATTCCATCCCGATAAAAACCCGCCGCACACCGGCGCGCGTCATCTTTTCAATGAAATTAGGAATTTTGTGGGCCACCGTATCCGTTTGAATCATGAGCGAACCGCGGACTCCGTGATTTTCCTTCAAATCAATCAGCCGGTCTGCGATTTTCTCCCAATCCTTATGGCGGGCAAAATTGTCGTCGGTGATAAAAATATGCTTATGACCGCTGCCGACGTTATGACGGACCAGTTTTTCAATGTCATCTTCATTGCGTCCGCGCATCGTGTTGCCCTGAATGTTGATGATCGTGCAGAAGGAACAATGAAAAGGGCAACCGCGTCCGGCGTCAAAACTGGTTTGCTTATTGAAAAAACGGCTTACGGTCGCCGCATCCAATCGCGGACCAGGAACGCCTTGAAGCGCCGGCTTATCATCCACAAAGTCATACAAAGGCTCCAACCGGTTTTCATAAGCCGCTTTTAAAAGATCGCCCCAGCGCGACTCCACTTCTCCGGCCACGAGTGTAATGCCGGCATCCAGGGCCTCTTGGATTTCAGGGGTCTTTTCCGGCAGCATTTCGATTGATCCCGAGACATGAAAACCGCCGATGATGGAAGGAATGCCGGCTCGCTTAAATTCGAGGGCAAGATCCAACGCGCGGGCATATTGATTGGTTTGAACACCGATCATACAAGCAAGGGCCCGGTCGCCCGTTTGACGCATCATGCGGCCCAGTTTTTTGACGGGTATTCGCTGGACGGTTTCATCCATGCAATAGGTCACGACTTCGACATCATCTCCCAAGACGCCCTTCTCGACCGCATCTTGAGTGAGGGCATATATACAGGCTAATGAATTACTGGTGATAACGCCCCGAAGCCAACGAATGACATACCCCTCGTCGTCATATTTGGACGGCTTGATCAGGATAATGTGAAAGCGTTTTTTCTTTCCGTCTTGCATTGTCTAGCCTTTATTAACTCCTCTATTTACCTTGGGTTAGGTATAAGTTACGTAGTTTATCACCTTTTTCTGAAGCTGTAATTCATTAATTTCTCGTGCTATGATTTAATGAGAATTACACGAAACTTCTTTATTTTGAATAGGTTAGGTTCGCGATATGGTTAAAAAAAATAGATCTCTGACCACAAAAACTCCCGTCGCCGGTCTGATCGGGTTCAGGCTGGTTCAAATCGGTTACGGATTTGCTGTATGTGAAATGAAGACCAAACGTGCGCATTTGAATCCTGTTGGCCGCATTCACGGCGGCATTTTGTGCGATTTGGCGGATGCCGCGATGGGCTATGCGTGCCTGTCAGAGCTTCCCAAGTCCCGTAAAGCGGTAACATTCGATTTGCATATCAGTTTCATAAAATGGGTGCGTCCCGGTCAGACCCTGCGCGCCATCGCTAAAACAATATCCCACGGACGCAGTCTCTATTTTATGGAGTGTGAAATCAGGAATGGCGACGGAGAATTGGTGGCCAAGGCATCGAGTACCTGTAAACTCCTTCCGCGAGTAAAAAAATAAAAACGCTTAAGCGGCAGTACGAACCTCAGACCGCGCCAAATATTCAAAATAAAGCTTTAGCGCTGCCCGTTGTATGGAGACCGTGCCCCGCGCGTTAAATTTAAGAACGTCCTGCTGTTCCTCATAACTCATGAAAAGATCTTTCAGCAATTCAGCGCGCATCTCAGGATGATCGAGCTGAGCGGTATTTTCCAGTTTCTGCGCCAAAAGAATCGCCGTCACAACCTGTAAGGCCGCTTCCGCCATTTCCAGAATGGGGTCATGCACATTCTGTTCGTTCACTGCGATTTGGATTAAAATTTCGTTATATAATTCCGCGGCGCCGGATGTCCGGATGACGGGCAATATTTTCTGAGATGTTAGCGCATGACCTGAAAATCGATTCAGATTTCTGAATGTGGTAAAATGCATTCCCCCATCAACAATTTTTTGGCGTAACGAATTTATCATAGCGGACTGACCGCTCACAATCACCGTGTTCAAGACCCCTTTGACGTTGGAATTAAGCAGCGCGGAAACATAGCTTTCAAGAGCGCGCCTTCTGTCCTCCGGCAGCAATTCCAACGCAAGTGTAAGGTTTGACTCATCAATCCCCTGCTCCATGATCAGATGCGTCCACTTTTCAATTTGTTCTTCCACTAACTCGTAATTGACATAGAGTTCTGCCTTTTGGGACGCAAGCCGTAAAGCGGTATCTTTTATCAGCTTCGCAAAAACATCCAATCCAACAAGGCTTATTTCGGATTGTATGTATTCAGCTACGGCCAGATCAGCGTCAGGTGCAAAGGTTTCAGGAAACGCGATCCACTGCACAAGCTGCGACAGTTGGCGGTCCTGCTCCGGAGAGCGGTCCCGCAATTCAGAACGGGAGGAGAATCGGCCTTTTAATTTACTTAGAAGATCCGGATTATTTATGCGGATTGAATTTTCATGCAGCGTATTCGCAAAGGCGCGTGCATGCGGATCACCTTTTAAAGAAATCAAAATCGAAACCGCTTGCGCGGAATGGACGCCGTCCAAGGCGCCGACATAATCCAAGTAGGCGGGCACTTTACCGACAGGCGTTGCGGTTGCTTCCAGCCAGCGCTCTATCACGTGAACGATCGCGGCAAAGCCAGGCTGCGTATTCCTTTGTTCCTGCGGGGCGCTAAAAGCATCGGGTTGGATTTTATCCACGGATGCTCTCAGATTTAAAGCCTCTTTTCTTTCATTCTCAAGCGAAAGGCTAAGACGGGACGCCAAAGCCTGAATGATTTCACTTTCTCCCGACCGGAAGGCCTTGTTGATATAGTCCGCATACAGATCGGCGCGCTTTGTCAGAAGATGCCGCGCCCTTCTGTCCAAAGCCTGATTTGCTTGGGCTTTTATATTTTGCGAAATGACTTCGGTGACTTGATATCGGATCTTATCAAGAGATTCCGGGTCATAGGCCGTGAATGTTTCCTCGGAATTATGATCCTGAACGGCCTGAAACCACCTGAGAGAATTCACGATCTTGATAAATTGATCGAGCAATGCTATGACATTTTTTCGGATTTCCATGTCTTTTTTCGCTCTTTCGATCACGGATGGATCAATATCCTTATATGCGCGAAGATTATTCAGAATTTCATGAAAGTTTTCGTCGATAGTGCCTCGAATTCCATCCGGGTCTTTCATGGATGCGCGGATCTCTGAGCGATGCTCTTTATGATCGAGGCTTTTGAGAAATTGATAGAGTTCTTTCGATTCCGGTGATACGCCAGCGGCTTTCAAACTTTTGATTTGGTCTGCGTAGTCCGGCCTTCCTTCGAAAAAAGCGATCATTGTTTGAAAAATCCGAATCTGATCCTCGGGTCGAAAGTGAAGCGATGGCTGCCCCATTTTTTGAGCGACCACGGCCTCTAAAATAACTTCCCGTTTTTTAGGATCCAATTGTGCAAGCGCTTTCGAGTAATAGACATCGTTGAGTGAATTCAGCACGCGGCGCACAATACGCCTTATCTCCGTTTCAAGCCCCTGGATAATGGCTTTATAGGCTTCGGTATTTTCCGCGGGTTTGCTTCTGCGCATATCCTCAGCGGCCTGCTCTAAAACGCGTCGTCCCGCTAACCTTTCAATGAGTCGCTTCGTCTGCCAATTCACGCCCTCCTTATCAAGCGTCTGAACCAGCTCGATCATCTCATGCTTAAAATCATCGCCGACAAGCAGCTGATCCAGCGATTCCCTTGCATCGGAGACATCACTCTCCGCAGTCGCAATCGCCTTCGTAATAAAGCCGGAGGCCGTGGAAACGAGAATCGAATTAAATGGCTCTTCTGTAACGGCCTTAGACCCATACTGGACAATTCGCTTCAATTCGTCGACCGTTTGTTGCCAGACAAGCAAATCCTTGCGGTCATATCGCTTGTCTTTGACCCATAGATATCGCTTTAAAACATCGTAAATGAACCCGCCCGATTCCACAGTGCGGCGGTAATACTTCTCCGCTTCATTAAACTCGCCGAGCTCTTCGTAGACATTACCCAATTTATAGGCCGCCAGAACGGGATCCCGTTTGCTGCGGAATTGAAACAATTTCAATGCAATTTGAACTGCCTTATAAGAATTTCCGTTTTTCAGATATGAACGCATTAATTTTTCCATCATGTCATCCGTACGGCTATCTCCGCCCCCTTCCTCACTTCCCCGAACTTCAGATCGCGCCGCGGGATCGTCCTCCGGATCTTCGGGATTGATATCGAGGTCCGTCATCAATTTATCAAGATAATCATCCGGAACACCGTCAGCTTGAGCTTGTTTATCCAGTTCATCGGCAATTTGAAATCTTCCGATCATGACCAAAGTTTTACCGGCCAAATTCTCCATAGTCTTGCGCTTGCTTCCGTCCCATTTGCCTTGACCCAATTGATAATTAAAAAATTCGTAGGTCATGAGGATAATGGACCGCAAAGCGTTCAGCAATTCGTCGTCATCCCGGTCATAGGCTCTGAAGTAGACGCTCTCAAGAACTTCCAGCAAGCTCAAACCCTGTTCGGTATCACGCTCCGCCGCATCGATTAATCCGAATGCAATCTCATCCGGCTTGTAGAGATTGGATCTGATCTGCCGTTCCCATTCGTCCACAATCCGGTCGTGGCCGTCAGATCTCATTTCTGAACGGCCGGACTTAGCAAAATTTCTTTTGTCTGCATAGGCCGTCACATAGCTGCCGGGCACCAGATTGGCCGGATTGACAAATCGGGCAGTGATCGTGGAGGATGCTAAAAGGCGTGAGATTTTCTCGATTGTCAGCTGCCCGTCATCGTGCAAGAGCTTCAATCCTTCAGTAAACCGCTCTGCGCGCTCCAATGCTTGATTCCTTTGTCGCCCTAAAACATTCAGCTCGTCCAGAAAAATCGTATATTCATTCGCATCTTTAAGGCTTCCCGTCACAGCCAAATCGCGGATGATCTGATCTCGCCATGGCTTTGCCAAATCTTCGCGGCCTGTGAGCAAGCGATCACGGACGCCGCGCATGAAAGCTCGGTAAAGATATATACGGTTCTCTTTTAGTTTTAAATATGGCCTCCATGAAACTTCGCCGTGCATCTGCGCACGGTACAGCGTATCCCCCGGGACAGCATCCATATGCGGCGATATCAAGACATACCCGACATTGTGATCCGAAAGTCTTCTCAGCATCCCTTGCAAATGAAAACCGCCTGCTACCATGACGGCCGCATTTAAACGATTGGCTTCAACACGGCTCATGATATTGCGATAAAAAGCATCATCACGCTTTTCCGCATTCCGGTAAAAAGCCAGGTGATGCCTCCACATGTTTTCATCCCCCTTATTCAACATGCCTTGAAGCCATATCCAATCCCTTCGCGATAGTTTCAAATGTGTCAGGTCACTCAATAGCCGCCACTTTTGATTCTCCTGATCAAGCGTCCGCTCTCTCTCGCTTCGGATTAAGGACTCTTTCACTTCCTTGATATACCGCTCCAGATCATCTAAAAGATGGTTCGCTTGAATTTTTTTTAACGGCATCCGCCTAGACCGCAAATCGTTCTTGA
>JBFHCO010000127.1:0-5525 GCA_041585205.1 Candidatus Omnitrophota bacterium
TATCCGTTTGAGTTATGCTTTGGATGCTGAGCAGATCGAAGAGGGCTTGAACCGCATCGAGCTCGCCATGAAGAAAGTGAAATGTCTCTGAACGCGGCAGGCGATTAAGATTTGGCAACACGGCTACGAATATATACTCGGATCTAATACTATTGTCGGATATTGGCTGATGGCGAAATAAGCGAATACGGTCTCGTGTTGTTTTGACGGTCAATGATGTCTTAACCACCCTCAGCGCATTCATTGCGATTTTAATCACCATAGGATTGTAATCAACAATCTTGCTTATCTTCGGGTGATGCATATTTAAATAGAAAATGATCTGAAGGAAGGTCCGTAAGGAATGATTCAGGATACTGTGGGGAAAGATAATAAAAACTGGCATGCTCAACAGGTTTCGGAAATTTTAAAAAATCTAGGCGTAGAGCCAGCATCAGGGTTGCCCGCTGAAGAGGTGCAAAAGCGGCGCGAGCAATATGGTTTAAATCAATTGACTGCCAGAAAGGGGACGCCCGCCTGGATGCGGTTTCTGTTGCAGTTCCATCAGCCTTTAATCTATATCCTGCTGGCCGCGACGTTAATCACCTTGTTTTTACGGGAATGGGTTGACTCCGGCGTCATTTTTGCCGTGGTGGTTATCAACGCCGTTATCGGATTTATTCAGGAGTCCAAGGCCTTAAAAGCGCTCGAAGCACTTTCGCGGACGATGACGGCCTATGCGGTGGTTTTGAGAAACGGTAAGGAAAAAAGGATTTCATCGTCCGAGCTTGTGCCCGGCGATATTGTTTTACTTTGTTCGGGCGACAAGGTGACGGCTGACATGCGCATGATTCAATGTCGCGATCTGCAGGTGAATGAATCAACGCTGACCGGTGAATCCGTTCCCGTCCAAAAGCAAATCGAAGCCCTTCAAACAGATGCCGCTCTGGCAGACCGAATAAATATGCTGTACGCAGCGACCTTTGTGACCTATGGCCGAGGGCGAGCCGTAGTGACGGCTACCGGCGACAGCACTGAAGTAGGGCGTATTTCCGAATTGATCTCCAGCGCCGAAAGTTTAGACACACCGCTTACCCTTAAAATCGCTCAATTCAGTCATTATTTGATGTATGCCATATTGGGGCTGGCAGTGGTAACGTTTCTTGTTGGCTTTTTGCGAGGCCAGCCGTTCGTTCATATGTTTATGACGGCTGTCGCTCTGGTGGTCAGCGCCATCCCCGAGGGACTGCCTGCTGTGGTGACCATAACACTTGCCATCGGCGTGGCACGCATGGCCAGGCGCCGGGCGATTATCCGCAAATTGCCCGCGGTTGAAACGCTGGGCAGCACGAGCGTCATTTGTTCCGATAAGACAGGAACCCTGACGGAAAATCAGATGACGGTTCAGGAAATTTACAGCGGCGGTATGAGATACCGGGTCAGCGGCGTGGGTTACTCACCTGAAGGTTCCATCCAAAATGAACAAGGCGAGCCCGCGGACCATTCCGCTGCGCTCAAGGAATGTCTGACTGCGGGCTTTTTCTGCAATGACAGTCATGTGGTTCAAAAGGAGGGTTTGTATCAAGTGGAGGGAGATCCCACGGAAGGCGCTCTGCTAGTTGCGGCCGATAAAGGGCGCTCTCTTTTTCCGGAAGGCCTTCCGGACTTTGCTCGGATCGACTCAATTCCCTTTGAATCGGAATATCAATACATGGCAACGCTTCACACCTTGCCGGATAAAAGTTATGTGGTTTACTTGAAGGGGTCGGTGGAAAGAATACTGTCAAAATGCAGGTATCAGTTAAATTCGGCGAATGAAAAAGAACCGCTTCAGCGTGACAAGATCGAAGAGCTTGCGGAAAATATGGCCCAAAGAGGCTTGCGGGTTCTTGCTTTTGCCAAGTTTCACCTTTCTTCTCATGCCGGAAAGATCGATCATAAAGACATCCCTTCCGAGCTGATTTTGTTAGGCCTTCAGGGAATGATCGATCCTCCGCGAAAAGAAGCCATGCAGGCTCTCAAAAATTGCTATGCCGCCGGCATCCGCGTCAAGATGATTACGGGAGATCATATCCTGACAGCCAAAGCCATTGCCGGGCAATTGGGTTTTAAAAGCGGACCCGAGGCAGAAGAATCAGGAGAATTAACGGCTTTGTCCGGGAAGGATATTGAAAAGCTCGATGAAGGAGAATTTGAGGATTGTGTCGGGAGAACAAGTGTATTTGCGCGCGTTGCTCCCGAACAAAAGCTGCGGCTCGTGAAAGCCATTCAGGCTCGTGGAGATATAGTCGCCATGACGGGGGACGGCGTGAACGATGCGCCGGCGCTGAAGCAAGCCAATATCGGCGTCGCCATGGGGCTGGCGGGAACCGAAGTTGCCAAAGAAGCTGCGGACATGGTGTTGACTGATGATAATTTTGCCTCCATTGAAGAAGCCGTTGAGGAGGGGCGGGGTGTTTTTGATAATTTAACTAAATTTATTGTTTGGGTACTGCCCACGAATCTGGGAGAAGCCCTTGCTGTTTTATGCGCCGTGTTTACAGGAGCTGCATTGCCGGTGATGCCGGTCCAAATTCTCTGGATTAATATGACAACGACAGTTTGCTTGGGGTTGATGCTTGCCTTTGAATCTAAAGAACCCGGTATCATGAATCGGCCGCCCCGCGATCCCGATGCGCCGATTATGACTTTTGAGCTTGTCATGAGAACTCTTTTCGTGGGAATTCTGCTTGTCACCGGTGTTTTTGGGCTCTTTCTTTATGAGCAAAGCAAAGGCGCTTCGATTGAGGAAGCTCGAACTGTGGCCGTAGCCGTTTTAGTTATCGGAGAACTGTTCTACTTATTTAATTGCCGGTCATTGACCCGCTCCATGCTCAGTGTCGGTTTTTTTTCTAACCGCTGGCTTTGGGCAGGTATTTCCGTGATGCTGGCCCTTCAAATGCTTTTTACTTATGCACCTTTCATGAACTTGTTTTTCGATTCCGCTCCGATATCTTTGGAATCCTGGGTACTGATCTTTGCGGTGGGCGTTTGCATCTACGCTCTTGTGGGGATTGAAAAATGGATCCGTTTTCACAAGAAGAATAAGCTTGAGGGATACTGATGATAATCATTTCCGCGTTTGATACCAGGCCTCCTGACCGGAAGAATTTACCAATTACCGGTTCAAAAAGAAGGGGAAGAGATTAATTTGCGCTTTTGGCGCAGGAAGCCAAATTCTTTTGTAAAGAATGACGTTGTCATATAAACTGAAGAACGGAATAAAAAAGACTGAAGAGAGAAATCTCGGAATCGGTACTTAAAAATAAGGTGCGGGCATGTCAAAAGTCATTGATTCTAATGATGTTGAGGATACAGGAAAGAAAAGCCGGCTGCGTTGTCGTTTGCTCACATTCGGCTGCCAAATGAATGAATACGATTCTCAAGTGGCTTCCGGTCTGCTTGCGCATGATGGGTTTGAGATTATAGGGGATGAGGATAAGGCCGACGTCGTGTTGATGAACACCTGTTCGGTTCGGGAACATGCCGAAGACCGCGTCTATGGCCGACTCGGCATATTAGGACATGCAAAAAAATCGAACCCTGATCTTATCGTGGGGCTTATGGGCTGCATGGTTGAAGAGCATAAGGAAAAGCTATTCAAGCGGTTCCCGCAACTTGATTTAATGGTTGGAACGCGCAACATTAAAGATTTACCGGCACTGATTGAAAAAGTGCGCCAAACCCGCCGTCAGGTATCTCAAATCAAGCAGGACGGTATTTCAATCGAATACACGGATCAAATTCAAAGAACAAGCCCTCATCATGCCTGGCTGCCGATTATGACCGGGTGCAATAAGGTTTGTACGTTTTGTATTGTGCCCATCACCCGCGGCAGTGAAGTGTCGATGCCGGCCCGCGAGGTTTACCGGGAGGCGAGCCGTTTGGCGGAGGACGGGGTTAAATGGATTACGCTCTTGGGTCAGAATGTCAATTCTTATAACGGTGACGGCGTCGATTTTCCGCAGCTATTGGAAAACCTATGTCAAATCGAAGGGCTGGGAAGAATTTCATTCACCACGTCCCATCCGCATGATGCCACTGAGGCGCTTTTTCAGGTGATACGCAAAAACCCCAAGATTTCCCGTCATTTTCACTTACCGCTTCAATCCGCTTCAGACCGCATTTTAAAGCGCATGAAGAGACTGCACACCTTTGAGCAATATCGTCTGAAAATTGATCGTATGCGGGAACTCATTCCGGATATTTCGGTGACGACGGATATCATTGTCGGATTTCCGGGTGAAACGGAAGAAGATTACAATGCCACCGTGCGCGCGATTGAGCTGCTCCGCTATGACAGCGCGTTTATTTACAAATATTCCCCGCGGCCCGGAACGCCCGCGACGCGACTTGAGGATGACGTGTCCGAGGCTGAAAAGGAACGCCGCAATCGACACCTGCTCGAAATCCAAAAGAGAATCGCGAGAGACCGCAATCATGACTGTGTCGGCCGTTTGACGGAGGTTTTTATTGAGGGGCCCGCCTTGAAGGATGCGCATTGGCTTTCCGGCCGCAACCCCCAGGACCGTTGGGTCAGACTTCAGGGTCCGAAAGAGTGGGTCGGCAGTTTCAAGCAAGTCGCCGTCACTGAGATTCATAACGGATCCTTGATCGGCGAGGTCCGCGAACCCGTTGCCGGTTCGGTTTAAGCCATGAAAGCCGTTACAGGCGCTGAAATGAAATCTCTGGATCAAAGAGCCATTGAAGAATACGGTATCCCGAGTTTACTGCTGATGGAAAATGCGGGTCGCGGTATCGCCGGACTTATTTCACTGGAAGTCGCCCGTAAGCAAAAGGACACGGCTAATGTGCTGATTTTCTGCGGTAAAGGGAATAACGGCGGCGACGGATTGGCCGCGGCACGTCATTTGAAAAATCAGGGATTCGGCGTGGATATTCTTCTGTTTTCAGAGCCGTCTGAATTGAAACCGGATCCCGCCTTAAATCATCGCATAGCGACCAAAATGGGAATCCCGATTGAAATCATCAAAGGCGCGTTTAACGAGAAGAAATTCAAGCCGCTGATTGAAGCCGCGGATTATATTGTGGATGCGCTGCTTGGAGTCGGACTCGAAAGAGAAGTTGAAGAACCGTATACCTCCGCGATCGAAGCCATCAATACCTCCGGCAAGAAAGTGATTGCGATCGATATTCCTTCCGGACTTCATGCGGATACCGGCCGGGTACTCGGTACCGCAGTGCGGGCAACCTGCACGGCCGCTCTGGGATTGCCCAAAACCGGTTTTTTTATGCGTGAAGGCTCCATGCATATTGGGGAGCTGCATGTGATCGATATCGGAATTCCGCGGGATATTTATGAGCGTGTTTGATCTTGCCGTCATCGGCGCGGGACCCGGCGGTCTCGAAGCCGCTTTGCATGCCCAAGCTCACGGTCTCAAAACCGTTCTGATTGATAAAAAAGATCCGGGCGGAACTTGTCTGCATACGGGCTGCATACCCACGAAGGCCTTGTTGTCAAGTTCCCGTTTCTACGACCGTTTGAA
>JBFHCO010000128.1:0-5521 GCA_041585205.1 Candidatus Omnitrophota bacterium
AATCGATTGAAGTGATCGAAGAGATTCACGCGTTGCTTAAAAGGTTTGAAGCATCCACGCAGGTTCGTTACGCCAGTCTGCATGGCGCGCACCGTGATGTGGCGAAAGCGCAAGCAGAAGTTTCTCTGACCCTGGAGCAACTTTTCATTTACCGACAAAAGCGCGAATCCCTCATAGCTTTTATCAATTATTTGTTGAACCGCAGCCCGATGGACACGTTGGGGAAGGCCGAACAGCCGACAAAGCCCTTGTTGGAGCAAACCTTCATTGAATGGATCAACTTGGCCATGGAGAAGCGGCAAGAAATCAAAGAGATGGAAGCGATGGTTCAAAAAAGCAATCACGCAAAAAAGCTCGCTCGCTTGGAATATATCCCGGATATCGATGTGGGATTTACTTACACGGTGGTCGGAGGCGGAGAAACGATGTCCATGGAGGACGGCAAGGACAGCTGGATGATTCCGGTCTCGATCAACATTCCGCTTTGGCAAAACCGATTGATCCCGGCTATCCAGGAAGCCCAGAAGGAAATTGAAGCGGCGCGCGCCAAATTGGAAGACACGCGCAATGAAACCTTCTACGAAGTCAAAGACGCTTATGTGAAATACAAAACCGCGATTGAAATCACAAAACTTTATGAAACCGGCGTCGTGCCACAGGCGCAGCTGGCGCTGGTTTCCGATCAGGCCGGATATGAAGCGGGTGAAACCGATTTTTTAAATCTGCTCGACAGCGAACGCATTTATCTGAACGTCCGGCAGTCGTATATCAAAATTTATGTTCAATTACTGAAAGGGGCCGCCGCCCTCGAACGCGCCGCGGGCCTGGATCTTTCAGGGATGAGTTAAAAGGAGATACCGCTATGAAAAAGGGACGGTTACTTTTTATTGTATTTTGCGTCGGCGTGATCGCCGCCGGTCTGATTTATGTCCGGAAAGAAGGTCTCATGATGGGAAAGTGGCAATGGACCGGCTCGCCGGATAAGGGGAAAGAGGCCGTTTCATATCAATGTCCGATGCATCCCCATATCGTGCAGGATCAGCCCGGAACTTGTCCGATTTGCTCCATGGAACTTCAAGCAACCGGAAAAGAAGGCGAGGGCGATCAACATCAGGAAGAAAAAAGAGAAAGAAAAATTCTTTATTATCAGCATCCCATGAATCCCGCAATCCGTACCGACAAACCCGCCAAGGATGAAATGGGTATGGATTTTATTCCCGTTTACGAGGAAGGCGTTTCTTCAGACGTTGCGGGCAGAGCAACCATTAAAGTCGCGGCTCACCGCCAGCAATTAATCGGTGTCACCTATGGTTTGGTATCAAAACAGCCTTTGATCAAAACGATCCTTACGGTCGGGCGTGTAGCCTATGATCCCGAACTTTATCAATCGCAGCAGGATTATGTATCTATCAGCAAGCATTTGAGCTCGCTTGAGGATTCCCGTGACAGTTATGCTTACCGTCAAGCGCAATCATCGTTGGAAGCCGCGCGTACACGTTTAAGGCTGCTCGGGCTCAGCGAAAATCAAATTCAATCGCTGGGAGCCGAAGACGGGCCCGACGCCCGTCTTTTACTGACGCCCGGTGACGGAAAAGTTTGGGTTTATTTCGACGTTTATGAGCAAGAACTGCCTTACGTTAAAATCGGCCAAAACGCGGAAATTTCATTGCCCTCGGAGCCGGGGCGCGCATTGAACGCTGAAATTGTCGCCATAGATCCCGTGCTTGATCCAAAGACAAGGACCGCCAAAGCGCGCGCGGTGGCGGAAAGCGCTGAGCGTTTATTGCATCCCGGAATGTATTTGAATGCCAAAATTCAAATCAATCTTGGCGAACGACTGGTTATTCCCAAAGAAGCCCTGATGGATTCCGGGATTCGGCAAATCGTTTATGTCACAGACGGGGATAAGAGGTTTGAGCCGCGCGAAGTGATGGTGGGATATCGCGGAGAAAAGTTGATCGAAATTCTCAAGGGTGTGAGCGAAGGCGAAAAAATTGTTACATCGGGAAATTTCTTGATCGATTCGGAAAGTCAGCTGCGCGGAGCGGCCGGCGGTTCAGCCTTTTACAGCGGCAAGGAAGCTTTGGAAAACGGAGCCGGCAAGCAAGAAAATGCCGGTAAAGGAGCGCATCAGCATGATTGAACGATTGATCGCGTGGAGTGCCCATAACCGGTTTCTGGTGATCATTTTTGTGGCCTGTGCGACGTATGCGGGAATGTGGTCCATTCAACGCGTGCCCTTGGATGCGATTCCGGACTTATCGGATGTGCAGGTGATTGTCTTCACCGAGTGGCCGGGGCGCAGCCCTGATTTGATCGAAGATCAAATTACCTATCCGATTGTCACTGAGATGCTGGCTGCTCCGAAGGTCAAATTTGTGCGCGGGCAATCCATGTTCGGCGATTCTTTTGTTTACATCATCTTTGAAGACGGCACGGATATGTATTGGGCGCGCTCGCGTGTTTTAGAATATCTTCAAGGCATCAAAGAAAAACTACCTGAAGGCGTGTCGCCCGTATTGGGCCCCGATGCCACTGGCGTCGGTTGGGTCTTTCAATATGCCTTAGTGGATAAAACAGGGCAGAACAGTTTGGCGGATTTGCGATCTTTTCAGGATTGGTATCTACGGTATTGGCTTTCAAGCGTGGAAGGCGTGGCGGAGGTTGCGACGGTCGGCGGTTATGTCAAGCAGTATCAGATAGAAATCAACCCCCGGGCGCTGCTTGCCTACAATGTTGCATTAAATCAAGTGATTCAGGCCATCCGGCAGTCCAATCAGGATGTCGGGGGGCGGGCGGTGGAATGGGCAGAGACCGAATACATTGTGCGCGGGCGGGGCTATATTCAATCTCTGGAAGACATTGAAAATATCGCCGTCGCGGTGAATGAAAACGGAACTCCTGTTTTAGTGCGCGATCTCGGACGTGTTCAATTTGGACCGGATATAAGGCGAGGGTTAGCTGAGCTTGACGGGGAAGGCGAAACCGTGGGCGGCATTGTTGTCATGCGCTACGGCGAAAACGCTTTAAATGTCATCAAGGGCATCAAAGAGCGCCTGGAAGAAATTAAACCTTCTTTGCCTCCCGGTGTAGAGATTGTGACAGCGTATGACCGGTCCACTCTCATTCTAGATGCCATCGCAACGCTTAAGAAAAAACTTACGGAAGAAATGATTGTGGTAAGTCTTGTGATCATGTTTTTTCTCTGGCATTTGCGGTCTGCCTTGATTCCCATCTTTACCTTACCGATCGCGGTGATTTTGTCCTTTATTCCCATGTCCATGATGGGGCTCACTTCCAACATCATGTCGCTTGGCGGGATTGCGATCGCCATCGGAGCCATGGTGGATTCTTCCATCGTCCTCATTGAAAACGCCCATAAACGGATCGAACACTGGAAAAGCGAGGGGCAGAAAGAACCTTACAATGATGTGCTGATCGGTGCAGCGCAGGAAACCGGCCGCCCCATTTTCTTTTCGCTCCTAGTGATCGCCATCGCTTTCATGCCGATTTTTGCGCTGGAGGCACAGGAAGGCAGACTCTTTAAACCGCTTGCTTTCACGAAAAACTACGCCATGGCCTTTGCCGCAATCCTGTCCGTGACGCTGGCGCCGGCATTGATGGTCACTTTTATCCGGGAAAAAACTTACCGGTTTAAATCCGTATTTCTGACACGAATCGTAAATTTTTTTGCGGGCGGAAAGATTTACGGTGAGGAGGAGCATCCCGTCAGCCGGTTCCTGTTTAAAATCTACGAACCCGCCGTGCGGTGGGTACTTGAGCATCGAAAGCGTGTGATCGCGGGTGCTTTTGCTCTCGTGCTCTTGACCGTGCCTATTTATATGCGGCTCGGATCTGAATTTATGCCGCCGCTTTGGGAAGGATCCTTTCTTTATATGCCGACATCCGTATCCGGCATGTCCATCGAGACGGCGAAAGAAGTGCTGCATATGCAGGGCAAGATTCTTAAAACCTTTCCTGAAGTAGAGCGCGTTTTTGGAAAAGCCGGCCGGGCTATGACGCCCACGGATCCGGCACCTTTATCCATGGTGGAGACGGTGGTGGTACTGAAACCGCAGAAAGAATGGCGTAAGGGACTCACGGTTGAAAAACTCAAAGCCGAAATGGATCAGGCGCTGCAGTTTCCCGGCATGCCGAATATTTGGTGGATGCCGATTCAGACGCGGACAGAAATGCTCACCACCGGCATCCGCTCCACCGTCGGCATCAAAGTCTTGGGAAAAAATTTGGAGGATTTGGAACGCGTTTCGCTTGAAATCGAAACGCTTCTTAAAGATTTGAAGGGTACGAGAACCGTTTTCGCGGAACGCGTTTCCGGCGGATATTACGTTGATTTCATAGTGAAACGCGGAGAGGTCGGGCGCTACGGCTTGACGGTCGGCGAGGTTAATGACGTGGTACAAACGGCGATCGGCGGCATGAATGTTACTCAAACCGTCGAAGGCCGGGAGCGCTATCCGGTCAACGTCCGATATCCCAGAGAGTTAAGAGCAGATCCTGAGTCTTTGAAACGTGTATTGGTAGCAACACCTTCAGGTGCGCAGATACCCTTGGGTCAACTTGTGGATCTGATCGTCACGACCGGACCGCCCATGATTCGTGATGAAGACGGATCTTTGGCAGCCTTTATTTTTATAGATGTCGAAGGGCGCGATATAGGCCGGTATGTCGAAGACGCCAAAGTGCGTGTCCGAGATCAAATCCGCCTTCCGGCGGGGACGCGTCTCGAATGGGCGGGACAGTATCAGTACATGCGGCGCGCCATTCAGAAACTGAAAGTGGTGGTGCCTTTGACGCTTTTTATTATCATTATGCTGCTTTATATCAGCACACGTTCTATGGTGAAAGTGGGAATCATTTTGCTTGCCATCCCTTTCTCGCTTATCGGCGCCGTGTGGCTGTTGTGGATTTTAGGTTATAACATGAGTATTGCCGTTTGGGTCGGTTTGATAGCATTGGCGGGTGTAGATGCGGAAACCGGAGTGATCATGCTGCTTTATCTCGATCTTGCGTATGACGATGCCAAAAAAAAGGGTAAGCTCAATACCTTTGATGATTTGAAAGAAGCGATTGTCCATGGTGCCGTCAAGCGCATTCGCCCCAAATTGATGACAGTCGGTACCACCTTTATTGGACTTCTGCCTATCATGTGGGCCGGTGCGCATGAGGCCGGTGCCGATGTGATGAAAAGAATTGCGGCGCCGATGGTGGGCGGTATCTTTACCTCATTCATGATGGAACTTTTGGTATATCCCGCGATTTATGCCGTTTGGAAGTGGCGATTTGAGATGAAACGCGGCACCGCGAATCGCGTTACCCGCCCCGGAGTCGGCATGAAATCATTCAGGGCGTCCTCGGCGGTTATTCGGCATTCGATTGCGTGCCCCTCGAATCCGATATCGGACTGATTCAATGACAGTGGGTGCCCGAAGGCCAGCCGGATCTGTTCCCTGACCAGGTCCACGCCGGTAATCTCCTCGGTGACCGGGTGCTCGACCTG
>JBFHCO010000129.1:0-5498 GCA_041585205.1 Candidatus Omnitrophota bacterium
GCATGTTTTTTGACAAAATATCCGGAAAATAGGAGCGGCGTCCAAGGATTGTGGTCAAATAACCGACTTGACGAGCCTTTTGTTTTTGGGACTCTAAGTAGTCGTGAATCGCGGGATACCGACTGAAATATTGCTTTATAAACCCATCTGCTTCCGAAACAGAAATTCCAAGATCTTGGGATAATCCGTAAGCCGTTTTGCCGTAAATAATACTGAAATTGATCGTTTTTGCAACATCGCGCATTTCGCGCGTCACATCATTTTCTGACACGCCATACAGCAGGGTCGCCGTAAATTTATGCACATCGCGGTCATGCTGAAAGGCGTCAACCAGATTTCGATCTTCAGAAAGGTGCGCTAAAATGCGCAATTCAATTTGTGAATAATCCGCTGATACTATTTTACCATGTTTATCCCCCCGGCTGCGGGATATGAAGGTTTTTCTGATTTGCCGGCCGGTTTCCGTTTTGACGGGAATATTCTGAAGATTCGGTTCCGAACTGGATAAACGCCCCGTCGCTGTGACAACCTGGTTGTAAGACGTATGCACATAACCCGTTTCGGGATGAATCATCTGGGGCAAGGCATCCAAATAAGTAGACTTTAACTTGGCCTGCTCCCGGTATTCCAAAATCCGTTTTGGAAGTTCATACGTCATGGACAGCTTTTCGAGAACCCCCTCGTCCGTGGAATAACCTGTTTTGGTTCTTTTGATCACGGGCAATTTCATTTTGACAAAAAGAATGTCCCCCAGTTGTTTCGTGGAATTGATGTTAAATTCCTCACCCGCTTCCCGGTAGATCTCTTCTGTCAGGGCGCTTAAATTCTTCGCCATGTCATCCGACAGTTTCTTCAATAACCCGACATCGAGCGCCACCCCGTGCATTTCCATGATCGCAAGAACCTCCATCAAGGGAAGTTCCACCGTTTGATACAGGTTCGTCAAACCTAATTCGTCCAGTCTCTTGTTTAATATGGGCTGCAACCGCATGACGCAGTCGGCATCTTCACAGGCATAATTTCCGATTTGATCGACGGGGACATCGGCCATGCTTTGTTGATTTTTTCCTTTTCCGATGAGGCTCTCGGTAGTAATTTTTTTTACGGATAAATATTCGAGCGCCAAATCATCCAGATTGTGAAACCTGCGAAGGGGATTGATCAAATAACTAGCAATCATGCTATCGAAGACAACGCCTCGAAGCGTCACGCCATGGCGCTTCATAACGATCCAATCGTATTTAATGTTTTGGCCGTATTTTTTAAACTTGCCATTTTCAAGCAAAGGGCGGATTTTCCCCAGCACTTCTGCCTGCGGCATCCCTTGTGCATGATGATGCTCCGACGACACCGGCACATAGGCCGCCTCAAATTCCTTCCAAGAAAAACTTAATCCGACCAGATGCGCCTGCATCGAGTCTGAGGATGTTGTTTCCGTGTCGAAACTGAAGGCTTCCGCCTTTTCCAAAATGTGAATCAATTCCTGCAGATCTTTTTCGTTTTTAATAATTCGATACCGGCGCTCCGTCAGTTTTGCTTCTCCCGTGGGCATCTGTTCTTTCAGTAAGGTTTTAAATTCATACCGGGTGAGCAGCCGGACTAAACGTTCCCGGTCCGGATCCTGACAAACCATATCTCCCCACTGGTAATCAAGCGGAACGTTAACGTCAATCTTTGCCAACTCTTTGGAGAGTCTGGCTTCTTCGGAGTGATCCTGAATCATGGCACGCTGGCTTTTTGAACTAATTTGGTTCGCTTGCGAAATTAAATTTTCGACGGAACCGAATTGTTGAATCAATTTCACCGCTGTTTTCTCTCCTATTCCGGGAACGCCGGGTATGTTATCGGATGCATCCCCCATCAAAGCCATCAAGTCCACGATCTTGTCGGGTCCCAGGCCTTCGAATTTCTTTTTGACTTTTTCGGCATCATAAACGACGTCATCGCGATGAGGGTTGATAATTTTGACATGCTCAGTGACGAGCTGCATGACGTCCTTATCTCCGGTTACGATAAATACTTCAAGCCCGTCCTTTTCTCCCTGCACCGCCAACGTTCCGATGATGTCGTCCGCCTCAAACCCGGCCTTTTCAAAAAGCGGGTAGCGGTATGCGCGGCAAAATTCCTTGATCGGTTCCAGCTGCTCAACCAAATCATCCGGCATGGGTTTACGATGGGCCTTGTAATCCTTGAATTTTTCATGCCGAAAGGTCGGTTCTTTGCGGTCAAAACAAATGGCTAAATAATCCGGCGCCTCATCCTGGATCAGTTTTCGAATCATCGTGATGAATCCGTAGATGGCGTTGGTGGGCTCCCCCTTCGAGTTCGCTAAAGAACGGATGGCATAATAAGCCCGGTAGCAAAAGGAGGTGCCGTCGATCACCAATAGTTTTCGGCCCGCTTTAGCCTTGACGGACTGCGCTTGCTTCGTACGGTGAATCATGGAATTTGAATTGAGTGTTTGCAATGCGACGTCAGACACAAACTCATCTAAATGAATTCGGAAATGTGGATTATTTTTTGCGTATCAAATGGTATTAATTGGAGTTATAGGTATTGGTGCGGGTCTTGGACTGGTATCAACCTGCGGACGTAGGATAATCTCTCTTAGGAGCTACGTCAAGTGATATTTATTACATCCTAACCCCTTTTGGCGCCTTAAGTTAAAGAAAAATAGTCTGCACGCCCCATAGTACCAATGATAACAGCGATGCAACGATTAAATAAATGGGCAGGTCTTCAAGCAACTTGGGAGTTTGGCTGAACGTGAGTTTGTCTTTAAGGCCGACAAATATCCATTCAAAGATTACAATGCCCGCCGACAAAAAAACGCCGAGTAAAAATTGCTCTAAATTCGACAATTCGGCTGAGGGATGTGTCGCTGCCAGCGTGATGCTGAATACGCATAAAAAGAAAAGGTTGGACCGCTTCCGGAATCGGCTTATAACGTACGCGGATAACAAAAAAAACGGCGGTGCGATTTCATGCCCCGTCGCTTCAGGAATCCACATACCGATTGCCACCCTGTAAAATAAAAGCAAAAATAGCACCTGCCAAATTAAATCGAACCCCTCCTTGAAGAAGGGTGAGAGCTTCCCTTTGCCGGAGTATGGCCCTATCAAAGGGTCTTTTTCCTGTGCCAATAAAAAACCGAAACCGGCTAAAACAAAGAATCCTTCGTTCAAAAAAACTCCTTTCGTCAGGCGCGAATTGACCTCGGTTGGTTTTTCCAAAACGCGGCCGCGACAGCCAATAAAAGAAACGCACCGGACGGATTCTGAAAAAATCCCAAGGACAGATAATCTCCCAAAAACTGCTGGGAAGCCCCAAGATATATAAGCATCGCCCAAAAACAAAATCCGTGGGTGAAGGCTTCTTTCATAAGAGATTTGACGTCACTTTCCCGGTTTAAATCATCATAGGATAACAGTATCAAACTGACGATCCATATCGGATGAATGCCGGAAAGATACCAGCCGATTTGAGCAAAGGCTGTCATCCAAATCAAAAAAGCGCATAAATTCCACGTCTTGCCGGGAAACCAGGACCGGGCAAAAAAGAAAAAACTGGACGTCAACCAATAACCGGAACAGATTAACGCCCCGACCTGAAATGCATCTTTCAAAACCAAGGTTGTTCCCAGGGCAGGAATAACGGCGGTTACGGCCTTACGCAAAGACAAATGCATGGAATTCACTTTCAGCCCCACGCCCATTGTCGAACAATAAAAACGATTCCCCCCAGCAACACGAGATAGAGGAAAAAAAAGAAATATTTAAGTATCGCGTTCCATTTCATGATTTAAAACTCCCCGGCAGGTCTTTCAAAAAAACTTTGCTGACGGCTTGCGGTTTTAACCAGCGGTCCAACCACGGCACGCCGGCGTTCATCATTAGAACAGAAAAATAAATACTCGACTCTATGGATGCCCAATGGTTCAGAATAACCGCTGCCAAAGCGCAAAGAACCGCAAAGACCCTCATGCCGCTCCTTGATAAAGGGGTGGTGACCGGCTCCGTGATCAGAAAGAAGGCCGCGAAAATTGAGCTTACCGAAAAAAAGGGGTGACTTTGAAAAAAGGCCAGTGACAGTACGATTAGAAAAGCAAAATAGATCCACGGAAGCTCCCAGTAAAACATGCGTTTCCAGCTCATGAAAATGCCGCCGCCCACTAACGCGAACAGTAAAAATAAATGAGGTACGCCGACGGATTGATCGAACAAGCGGACAGCCTGAGGCGCGGCCGACATCGCTTGCTGATAAGCATGTGATGCCGATTCCATGACATCCGGGAAACAGCTCCATAAAAAGGCGTACCCGATCAGAGCGGGATGAAATAGATAGTTACCTACCCCGCCGAACATTTCTTTTCCAATGAACACGGCAAAAAAAGATGCGCAAAATATCATCCATAGCGGCGTTGTGGGAGGGACCAGAAAAATGAACAGGACTCCTGTATAAAAACTGCTTCCGTCCCGCGGCCTGAATTTCTTGCGAAGCAACAAACTTGAAACAATCTCAGCTAAGAGCGATGCGCTCAGGGATCCGAGCGTGATCCAAATGACATTCCATCCCCAAAGGACCGTCCATGCCATCCACGCTAGCGACAAAGCCGCCGCCCTTTTCCAATAAATTCCGGATACGGATTCGGCGGTACGGATATGAGGAGCGCTGGATTGAATGTAAGTGTGCCTAGAACCTGTCATCCTAAAATACCACGAGCTCGCAAGAATATCTCCGCGGAAGAGTCGCAACCAAAAAAGAATAACCTCTTGATTAGGACGCCTGGGTCAATTCGCCTTTGACAACCGCCTCAAAGCTTGCATAGGGCTGGGCGCCCGAAACAAGTCGTCCGTTGATAAAGAAAGTGGGCGTTCCTCTGACACCGATGGATTGCCCTTTGGCGATTTCGCGTTGAATCAAGTCTTTGTATTTACCGCTGTTTAAACATTCCGTGAATTTTTTCTCATTGAGTCCGGCTTTTTTGGCGGCGCCCGTTAAGGCCGCATCATCAAAGCCTCCGGTGAGCGCAAATAACTCATCGTGATATTCCCAAAATTTGCCTTGTTCGGCGGCGCACTCGGAAGCCTCATGGGTGCGATCCGCCCCTTGATGAAATGAAAGCGGAAAATGACGCCAGACGCGGCGGATTTTTCCTTTGTAATTCTCCATCAATTGATCGATGGTGGGCGTGACCCGGCTGCAAAAAGGGCAATGAAAGTCGCTGAATTCCACGAGTGTGATGACGGCATCTTTGGGGCCTATGGAAGGACGGCCATCCAGATCATCGAATGTAACGATGGCGGACGGGGCCGGTGCTGCGGGGGCTGTCGGTGCTGCCGCGCTGGGAGAGGGGGCCGAGCCGGGATTTAAAATACTTTCCACAACCGCCTCAAAGCTTGCATAGGGCTGGGCGCCCGAAACAAGTCGTCCGTTGATAAAGAAAGTGGGCGTTCCTCTGACACCGATGGATTGCCCTTTGGCGATTTCGCGTTGAA
>JBFHCO010000130.1:0-5454 GCA_041585205.1 Candidatus Omnitrophota bacterium
CCCAAGCCTCGAAAAAAATACTCAAAGATCTGGACGCGCCCGTCGCGGCCAAGCTGTACATCTCTCCCGGGGAGAAAATGCCGACCGGGATGAAAACGCTTGAGCAGGACATCATTGATAAGCTCAATGAGTTTCGCATTGCCTCCAAGGGGAAGTTTCAATACAAAATATTGCATATGGAGGCGGCGAACGTCACCGGTGCCGCGGCAAGCGATGCGGGGATCGAAGAGCAATTACTGCAGAAAGGCATTCAGCCCTTTCAGGTGCAATCCATCGAGGCCGATGAAGTCGGAGTGCGGCTTATTTATTCAGCGATCAGCCTGGCATACAAAGACCGTGCCGAGGAAATCATCCCTCAAATCATGCCGGACAATTTGTACGATCTGGAGTATTTGCTGATTTCGAAAATATTCCGGGCGGGGATGGACGAGCTCCCCAAGGTGGCCATGGTGGCGCCCTACGAGGACCGTGCCCCCGATCCTGCCATGCAGGCCTTGATGGAACAGTTGGGAGGCGGGCAGCTCGAGCCGATGCGGGACGACCCCTATGAAGTGCTGCCGATGGCGCTTGAGTACGAAGGTTACGAAGTCGCGCGCGTCCGTTTAACACCGGAAGATCCTATCCCCACAGATATTGAAACTCTGATTCTTCTTGAACCGGAGGACATGACGGACTGGCAAAAATATGCCGTTAACCGTTTTCTTGTCGAAGGCGGTTCGGCCTTGATCGGTGTTCAAAATTACACCTACGAATACGAACCCACCGCGACAGGGGTGAAAGTGACGCCGATCGAAAAAAACCCCGGCATCAACCCGCTATTGGCCGCATGGGGTTTTGAAGTCGATGAGCGCGTTCTAACCGACGCCCAGCATGAAATCGTCAGCATTGCGGGTGTCGCGCAGGCGGGACCTTTTCAGCTGTCCGTACCCGTCAAGTTGCCCATCCAAATTCTGGTCACGCCAACCGAGATGAACCCCGACATTTCGATCACCTCGCGCCTTTCACCATTGTTTTATCTATGGGGATCAGCTCTGCGCGTCGACGAAGAAAAATTAGCGGCGCAAAACCTGAAATGGAAGCCCTTGTTTTTATCGAGTCACCGTTCCTGGCTCATTCCGTTTAAACCCGGGGTTTGGACGCCCGACAATTTTAAAGCCACAGAGGAAAGCGAACGAGGCCCGTTTCCGCTGGGGGTGCTTGCGCAGGGGCAATTCAAAGATGCCTTTGAAGACAAGGAAAAACCAAAAGAATTTGCGGATACCAAGATGAAGCCCCTTCCGGGAAAACTGATTTTAATCGGCAACACGATGATTTTTCAAAAACGTCTGATTCAAGGCGGCGGACATCTCAATTTCTTTTTGAATGCCATGGATGCGCTGACGCTCGGCGAGGATTTGATCACGATCCGCTCAAAACAGCCTATCAACCGCAGCCTTGGCCACGTCTCAACCGGCGCCAAGGCGTTTTGGCGTTTTTTTGTGACCTTGTTGACTCCTGCGTTGATCGCCGGTTTCGGTTTTATGCGATATTTTGTAAGACGGCGCCAAAAGCAACAATACATGGCGGCGATGGCTCGGGAAGCCGCCTTCTGAACGCATGAAAAAAAATCAAATATTCATTCTGGCCGTCATTTTCATCGTGTTGGTGGCGGGCGTTGCGGTTAAGGAATGGATCAAACCCAAAGAGCTTGTTTCCGAGGAATTTTCCCCGCTCGGATTTTTCTTTGATGCCGGCCTTGTTGAGAAAATTCAAATCGGCCGGGGCGATCAGACCACAGTCCATCTTGTGAAATCAGGCGCGGATTGGCGCCTGCCCGAATTCGCAAATGCGCGCGCCGACGGCTCTAAGATCGCGGCGTTTCTCACGTCGATCCGGGAAATGAAAGGGGAACTGCGCGCCTTCCGTGCGGACCAGGCGGAGGATTTCGGTTTGATTCCGGCCGATGCGTTTCGCGTCCGGCTGTGGGATGCGCTCGGAACGCCGCTTCTTGAATTCTGGATCGGATCCAAACAAAGCGGGGAAGGTTACGCGTTCATCAGAAGGGAACCGTCCGAAAAGATTTTCGTGACGGATGCGGATTATTTCACCACCCTGGCCCTTTTTGGCAATCCGCAAACGCAGGTTCCGCAGAATGAGCCGTGGGTCGCGCTGGATCTTTTGAATGTGCATCTGGATCAAATCGAAAAATTCGAAATCCGGCGCCGATTCGGTGACACATGGGTGGTGCAATCGGGCGCGGAGCAAAGCACCGAACTCTCGCCCGCCGGAGGGGGGTTGTGGCAATTCAGCCGGCCGGGGATTCCGTTTGAGGCGGACCCTGAAAAAATTCTGAATTTTTTGAGTAATCTCGTGACCCTGCGGGCGAGTCGGGCGCAGCTTGAAGATCCGGAAGCCGAAAAACGCTTTCGTCCGCAATGGGAAATGGAAATCAGGATCCGGGAAGGAAAAAGTCTGACGCTTCAGGCAGGTCCGCGCGATCCGGACACGCAATTTTACAAACTACTTGTCTCTTCGGAACCACTCACCTTTCTTGTTTTGGATTACCACTTTAAACAAATGGATGCCGACGACAGCTCATTCTTTGCCGCGAATCCGCTCCGGGTGGAACCGGAAGCGGTTGAAAAAATCATCGTCAAATCCGGACGCAACCGGATGATCGTCCGCGCGGAAGAGGCGGCGCCCGAAGCGTGGCAGGATTATCTGAAGCGGCTTGAAAATTTTACGGTGAGCCGGATGCTTTCCGATCCGGACGAACAAAAAAAGATCAAGTCGCGGGGACCCCATTACCTTGAAATTCATCCGCCGGAAGGACAGCCCGTCATTTTGGATGTGGGTAAAGCGCTTTCAAAAGATGCCGGGGAATACCCCGCGCGTCTGCGGGAAGGCGATCAACCTTTTGCGATCAGCGCCGAGACGTTCCGGTCCCTTTTTGAAAATACAGGCCGCTCGGCACGGTAAAATCATTTTTTAGTCTCATTCGGCTCCCGCTTGGTGTAAAATACGCTCCATTCTGCCATGAAACAATACCACGACTTACTCAAATACATCCTGACCGCCGGCGTTCAAAAAAAGGACCGCACTGGCACCGGCACGATCAGCACGTTCGGCTACCAGATGCGTTTCAATCTGGCCGACGGGTTTCCGCTCGTCACGACCAAAAAAATTCATCTGAAATCGGTGATTTACGAACTCTTGTGGTTTTTAAAGGGCGATACGAATGTCAAGTATTTGAAGGATCACGGGGTTTCGATTTGGGATGAATGGGCCGATGAGCGCGGGGAATTGGGCCCCGTTTACGGCAAACAGTGGCGTTCCTGGACGGCCCCGGACGGCCAAGCGGTCGATCAAATCAAGCAAGTCGCTGATGAAATCCGCAAAAACCCCGACAGCCGCCGCCTGATTGTCAGCGCCTGGAATCCGGCCGAAGTCGGCCGCATGGCCCTGCCGCCTTGTCACTGTCTGTTTCAGTTCAATGTGCAAAAGGACCGGCTCTCCTGCCAGCTGTACCAAAGGAGCGCCGATGCCTTTTTGGGCGTGCCGTTCAACATCGCCTCCTACGCGCTGCTCACCTTGATGATGGCGCAGGTGACGGATTTGAAACCGGGCGAATTCATTCACACCTTCGGCGACCTGCACATTTACTCCAATCATCTCGAGCAGGTGCATCTTCAGCTCAGCCGTGACCCGCGGCCCCTGCCGCACATGAAATTGAATCCCAAAGTGAAAGACATTTTCGGTTTCGCGTACGAGGATTTCGGAATCGAAAATTACGATCCGCACCCGGCGATCAAAGCCCCGGTGGCCGTCTGAATCATGCGGCTTTACCACGTCGTCGCGATGGCAAAAAACCGTGTGATCGGTAAAGACAACAAGCTCCCGTGGCATTTCTCAGCCGACCTGAAACATTTCAAAACGCTGACCACGGGCCACACGATTTTGATGGGCCGTAAAACCCACGAGAGCATCGGAAAACCGCTTCCAAACCGGGAAAATTTCGTGGTCAGCCGTACGGAACATCAAAATGGCGAGCACCTGCGTTTTTTTCACTCGATTGACGAGGCGCTCAAAGCCGTCCGCACCGACCGCTGTTACGTGATCGGCGGTGAAACCATTTACCGCCAGACCTTGAACAAGGTCGACGGCATTTACCTCACCTCGATTGACGCAGACTACGACGGCGATGTCTTTTACCCGGAAATCCCGGCCGGATTTCAGGAAAAATCCCGCACGATGCTGCAGGAAAACCCCAAAATCGAAGTGATTTTGTACGAGAAATGACCTCTCAGCCATCCCGTTTGTATTTAAAGCAGCTGGAAGTCGGCCCGATGCAGAATTTCGTCTACCTGATCGGCGACCGCGAGAAAAAAGAATGCGTCATGGTCGATCCGGCGTGGGATGTCGACGCCGTGTTGAAAGAAGCCCAAAAAGACGGCATGCAAGTCACAGGCGGGCTCATCACGCACACGCATTTTGACCACTGTAACGGCGCCGAGGAATTGATCGGAAAGGCCGGCTGCAAAATTTACGTGCACAAAAGCGAAGCCGGATTCTTGAAGGGCATGAAATCCGAGCTTCATCCGGTCGAAGGCGGCGACAAGCTCAAAGTCGGCGGCCTGACGATTGAATTCTTGCACACACCCGGCCACACGCCGGGTTCGCAGTGTTTTCTGGTGCAGGGCAATCTCGTCTCAGGTGACACGCTTTTCATCGATGCCTGCGGGCGCTGCGATCTCCCCGGGGGCGACGCCGAGCAAATGTACGAAAGCCTGACGCGCCTTTCCAAACTGGGCGACAAAACCATTCTTCTTCCCGGCCACAATTACGCCGATGACCCGACCTCGACCATCGGCCGCGAAAAATCCCACAACCCCTACTACCGCTGCGGCAATCTCAAAGAGTTTCTTTCACTGAGAATGGGATATTAGACAAGTTGCCCTTACAACTGCCTCATTGGCTCACCTGCGGGTTTGTGATACAATATCCTTCTTTTAACCTCGCCTTAACCCATTAAGATCAACGGAGTTAAGCCTGTATTTTTCCCTTAAAAGAATGATCGTTTGACGAAAGCGGAGAATTATTATCAATAATGAACGAGGCTAATAGCTATTACCAAAATGAAGCCCTGAGGTATTTTCAAGAAGGGTATGAAAAGCAGTCGCAGGGGCAGCTTGAAGAAGCGGTGACGCTTTACCGCAAATCCATCGACCTTTATCCGACGGCTGAAGCCCTGACTTATTTGGGTTGGGCTTACAGCTTCGAGGGACGTTATGATGAGGCGATTGCCGAATGCCGCAAGGCGATTGAACTCGATCCCCATTACGGCAATCCCTACAACGATATCGGCGCCTATTTGATCGAAAAGGGTAAATTAGACGAAGCGATTGTCTGGCTTGAGAAGGCCATTCGTGCCAAGCGCTATGAAAGCTATTGTTTTCCGCATTACAACCTGGGCCG
>JBFHCO010000131.1:0-5393 GCA_041585205.1 Candidatus Omnitrophota bacterium
AACGAAACGATGCTCGTCACGGAATTTGGCACTTCAACGCCGACCGCCGATTTGCCCGGAATCGGAACGATTAATCGAATGCTTGTGGCCTTCAGGGCCATCGCCAAGTCATCTTCCAAGGCGGAGATCGAGTTGACTTTAACCCCCGGGGCCGGCAGCAGTTCGTAACGCGTAATCACCGGCCCTTGCTCGATTTCAACCACCTTCACTTCGATTCCGAATTGCGCGAGTGCTTGCTCCAAAATACGGGAATTACCTTCCAAATCTTCGGATTTGACGCCATCCCGCGTGGGGCGCTTTAAACAATCTACCGGCGGAAATTGATAATTGAGAGTCGCTTTCCCTTTGGAACCGATAACCCCTTCATGTCTCTTTTCTTCCATTGCACCCGAAGCCGTTCCGGCTTTTTCCTTGCTAAGCTCTCTTGTTCTTTCTTTTTCCGGATCGGGAGCGGGCATGGATTCCTTCATCAGCTGCTCGGCTTTCTTTTCAACTTCATTCTGCGCCTTCTTTGATAGCGGCTTACCCTGCTTGTCCATTTGAACTTCCGGAATATCCGGCCGATATTGCTTCACTTTTAAGGGAATGCCGGAAAGCAATGACGGTTTGGAATCTTCCTTGGGGCGCTTTTGAAATTTCGCGAAAAGTGATTTTTTTGCTTTCGGTTCTCTTCTCACCGCCGTTTCCTTCTCGCGTCCCAAAGAACCCAGCCAATCCATCACGTTTTCCTGAATAGGCTCAGCATGCTCCGTGATGACACCCAAGGCTTTAAGTGTCCGGTTCATCAATTTCTTGAACATAGGGTAAATTAAAAAGTCCGTTGCGAGCAGAAGTGATAAAAGCAGGCAAGATCCGGCCAGAATATAACTTCCCACCAAGCCAAAATAGCGCAATAAGTGCGCTCCGAGCAAATAACCGATCACACCGCCGCGTGTCAGCTGCATTTCGGCATCAACCGAGATCGTCACAAGGGTGGCGGTCGAAACCAGCGCGATTCCGAGTCCGATAATTTTGAAAAATTTCTTTTCAGGAACTTTCTGCAGAAAAAAACAACCTGACCAAAGCAGAAACAAAGCGGGTATCAATAAGGCGCTTACGCCAAAGGTGACAAGCAATCCGAAAGCGAGATACGCTCCGATCAAACCCGTATAGTTTTTGATGGGAGATGAAACGTGCGAAGTATAAAAGGAAATATCCTGCGGGTGGAAAAAGATCAAACTTGCGAGCGTAAATAATCCGCAGAGCAGAAAACAAACCGCCCAAATTTCGTTGATTCTTTCTTTGCGCATAGGAGATAAGTCAAAAGTTAAAAGTAAAAAGGCAAAAGGCAAAAAAATCGTATGATCCGCTATTTTTCACTTTCGCCTTTTGTCTTTCGTATTAATGGAGGCCCGTATGGCCAAACCCCCCGCTTCCGCGGGTGGTGACATCCAGATTATCGACCGCAACCAGCTTTGCCTTTACGACTTCGGCAAGCACGACTTGGGCGATGCGCATACCGCGCTGGACGATGAAGTGTTCCTGACCCAGGTTGATCAAGATAACCTTGATTTCCCCTCGGTAGTCTTCATCAATGGTGCCGGGTGTATTGAGGAGGGTAATACCATGTTTGATGGCAAGGCCGCTGCGGGGGCGAACCTGGGCTTCGGTGCCGGAAGGAAGGGATATGGAAATACCTGTCGGAACGAGCGCTCTTTGGCCCGGGGCTAATACCACGGGCTCTTCGCAGGCCGCGCAAAGGTCAAATCCGCTGGAGCCTTCAGTGGCATAGGCCGGCAGCGACAGGCCTTCAAAATGAGGATGGGTCTTAACTTGGATTTCAAGCTCTCGCATGAGATAAAGGAGAAACTAAACGGACAAGATCAATGACTGGAACGCTGTCTCGGGCGGCGGTCTCTTCCCCGATCTCCCCCGCGTCCACCGCGGCCTCGGTCACGCGGCTCCGAAATCACGTCACGCTTCACGTCGGGCGGAAGGACGGGCATGCCGCCTTCTTTAGCCTGCTTGATGCTCAAGCTGACTTTACCGCTATCATCCACCCCGACCACTTTCACGGGAACCACATCGCCCACGCGCAAGTATTCCGTCACGTCCTTCACAAAACCTTCAGAGACTTCCGAAACGTGGCAAAGTCCGTCTTTGCCCGGAAGGATTTCACAAAATGCGCCGAATGAAGTCAATTTCCGGACTGTCCCTTGATATATTTTCCCAATTTCGGGCTCTTCAACAATAGCTTGAATGCGCGCGATTGCCATTTCGGTTGCCGCGGCATCGGTGGAAGCGATATTCACGCGGCCGTCGTCTTCAATATCGATTTTGACGCCCGTTTCTTCCACGATCTTTTTGATATTTTTTCCGCCCGGACCGATTAAGCCGCCGATCTTTTCGGGGTTGATGCGAATTGATGTGATGCGCGGAGCGAATTTGGAAAGTTCCTGACGCGGCGACTGGATCACGGCCGCAATTTTATCCAAGATAGCCATGCGCGCCACCTTGGCTTGATCCAAGGCTTCGAGCAAAATGTCATTCGAAATCCCATCAATCTTAAGATCCATTTGTATGGCCGTAAGACCGCGGCGTGTCCCCGCCGCCTTAAAATCCATATCACCCAAATGATCTTCAATTCCGGCAATGTCGGTCAACACCTTGAAACGGCCGTCTTTCGCCGTGACAAGACCGATCGCGATGCCTGATACAGGATCTTTTAAAGGAACACCGGCATCCATCAAAGCCAGCGTAGCTCCGCACACAGTCGCCATGGAGCTGGAACCGTTGGACTCTAAGATATCGGATACTAACCGGACTGTATAAGGAAAATCATCCTGATTCGGCATGACGGCTTCCAACGCGCGTTCCGCCAGAGCGCCATGTCCGATCTCGCGACGGCCGGGCCCTCTGAACGGCTTGACTTCTCCCACGCTAAAAGCCGGAAAATTGTAATGAAGCATAAAACGCTTGGAAAGTTCTCCTTCCAAAGCATCGATCATTTGTTCATCTTCACCGGTACCGAGAGTCGTGACGCATAAACTTTGCGTCTGACCGCGCGTAAAGAGCGCCGAACCGTGCGTTCGCGGCAGCACTCCGACTTCGCAGGTAATCGGTCTGATATCTCTGAAACCACGCCCATCCGGACGCTTGCCCTGACCGAGGATGATCTCCCGAACCCGGTCTTTTTCCAATTGATCAAAAATCATCTTAACAAGATACGGTTTAAAATCGGGTTGTGTTGCGTCAAATTCCGCCAACGCTTTTTGATAAAGTGCCTTGCTCGCTTCTTCACGTTCTTCTTTGGTCGCCATGTCAAAAATCTTTTCGAATTCGCCTTTGACGACGTCCGCAATTTTCTTTTCATAATCAGACGGAATTTCAATTTTTGCGACGGCTTTTTTCTTGAGGCCCGCTTTACCTCTCAATTCATCCTGCAATTGAATGATTTGTCGAATCACGCCATGTCCGAACTGAATGGCTTCTGCCAATTTTTCTTCGGATATTTCTTTGCTGCCCGCCTCAATCATAATGGGCTTTTCCGCGGTACCCGCCAAGATCAGGTCTAATTCACTTGTTTCCATTTCTTTCAGCGACGGATTCGCGACCAGTTCGCCGTTGATCAAACCGACACGTACCGCGCCAATTGCCCTTTCGAAAGGAATGTCTGAGATAAGCAAAGCGGCTGAAGCGCCGATCATGGACGGAATATCCGTCGCATTTTCACCGTCCACCGAAAGGACAGTGACGGTGACTTGCACTTCATTGCGGAAATCTTTGGGAAACAGAGGGCGTAGCGGACGATCGATTAACCGGGAAGTTAAAATTTCTTTTTCGGAAGGGCGGCCTTCGCGTTTGAAATAACCGCCCGGAATTTTTCCGGCGGCGTAGGTTCTTTCGCGATAGTCAACCGTGAGCGGAAAAAAATCGCGCGCCTCATCAGCTTCGCGCGCCGCCACGACGGCCGCTAAAATAATGGTGCCACCGATTTGAACCGTGACGGCACCGTGAGACTGTTTTGCCATCCGGCCGGTTTCAATAATAATATCTTTATTTGCAATAGGACGATTCACACGTTCGATTTTCATAGTTTTTTCCTGGTCGAATTAGTTTACGGAGGGAATTATTTCCTGAGATCTAAGCGAGCAATTAATTTTTGATAACGCTCAGGATCCTCTTGACGGAGGTAAGTTAACAACCGTTTGCGACGTCCGACCATTTTGATCAACCCATATCGGGAGTGATGATCTTTGACATTTTTCTTAAAGTGGTCAGACAAGCTGTTAATCCGTTCGGTCAAAAGCGCAACCTGCACTTCGGCCGAACCGGTGTCGCGCTTATCCCGGCTGAAACTGGAAATGACTTTCTTTTTTTGATCCTTGACTAGAGGCATAGTAAATTACGTAACTCCTTATTTTTCTTATATTTACGTCTTTATATTGGGATTAAGTATACCTTAGTCGGCCACCTTTGTAAAGCTTTTCTTTGAAAGGCCCCGCAAGCACCTGCGCGCCCGCTTAACGTCCGCTTCAACCTGTTTCTTGAGTGCGTCTGTATCCTTAAAAACTTGCTCAGGCCGCAAATAATCCGCAAAAGCCACTTCCAGATGCCGCCCGTAAAGGTCGCCTTTGAAGTCCATTAAAAAAGTCTCCGCGACTGCCTTGGGGGGCTTCCCTTTCGTTTTAAATGTGGGGCGAATCCCATAATTGAGAACTCCATGATGCCATTCACCTTTCTTATGAATCAACAGCTCTTCCCGGCGCGCTTTTTTATCAGTTCTCATTTCAAGCTCTAAAATACGGACCGCTACGGCATAAACTCCGTGCGGGGGCATAACGTCGCTTTTGAGATTTAAATTTGCGGTCGGGTAACCGAGGGATTGGCCCCGGCCTTCACCGCGTATAACTTCCGCTAGAATGCTGAATTTCCGGCCAAGGCAAGCCGCGGCCGTTTCCAGATCACCTTTTTCAATGAGATTCCGAATTCTTGTGCTTGATACAAAGTCATTTTGAACGGTAATCGGTTGGATTTCCTCAAAAGCAAAACCGTATTGTGACGCAAGTTTTCGCATCAGCTTCCCGTCTCCGGTCCTGTCATGACCGAAATGGGCGTTGTAACCGAGACAGACTTCCCGAATACGCAGTTTTTTAACCAGCCATTTTTCAACGAAAACTTCAGCCGCGATTTTCGCCGTTGCCTTCGTGAAGGGAAGCCAAAAGCAAATATCGGTACCGAATTCCTTTAAAAGGAACATTTTGAATAGACCCGCCGTGATCAATGAGGGACCCTTTTCCGGATGGAGGATGCGTTGAGGATGTTCGCGGAATGTCAGTACGCCCGCAAGGCCGTTTCGCTCGCGTGCTTTTGCCGCCACATATTGGAGCAAACATTGATGGCCTAAATGCAGC
>JBFHCO010000132.1:0-5382 GCA_041585205.1 Candidatus Omnitrophota bacterium
CCGCGATGGCGGCGAAGCCTTTCCCCTCCAACAGGCGGTCGCCGTAGCGCTTGAAACCTTCTTTCAACACACTCACCCGGTAGGCACGATAAAAGGTTGAATAATCCTTAACCTTAGGCAACCCGATGACGCAGCGCAGAAGCCAAGATACGCCGTAACTTAAGATCTGCCTATGCCACGGGCAACCGATCATTTTCCCCTCTCCTTCAAAACGTGAGGCAATCACGATGTCATTACCCTTCCGAATCAGATCCGCCATCTGAATCATTGTGCGTGGGTTTTGCGTATGATCTGAATCGAGGACAATGCAAATGTCGTCGGTGGGATCTCGACTCTCTTGACAAATAAAATGCAGACCTTCTTTGAACACCTCTCCGACGCCGCGATTACGTTCAAAACGAATCAATTCTAAATCCAATCGCCCCCTGAAAGATTGCGCCACTTCGCTCGTCCGGTCCGCGCTTCCGTCGTCTACCACCACAACGCGAAACGTTTCGGAGCTATGCTCTTTCGCAAGGCCTTCAAGCTCACTCAAAACGCTTTGCAATCCCTTTTCTTCATTGTAGGCGGGCAGCATCACATAAATCATCATTACCACTCACATTTGTGCAGATCTTGCTTCTGCAGCCAGTCGATATATTTTTTCAACCCCTGTTCAACGGATATCTTGGGCTCATAGTTCAAGATGGTCCTGGCATTTTCAACTGCCGCAACGCGTCTTGTTACGGTGTCCCAATCCCGGCGCGGAATATGCGTCACCTTGGAATGCGATCCGGTTAGTTTTAAAATCATCGTCACAAGATCCTTGATTTTGGTTTCCTTGCCCGAAGCGATATTGATCACTTTACCCACAGCCCCGTCTTTACGGCTTGAAAGAATCGTCCCCCTGACGGTGTCTTCCACAAAATTAAAATCCCTCGTCTCATCACCGGTACCGGTGATGACAATTTCTTCATTACGCATCGCCTTATAAATGAAATTACCGATCACGTTGCGGTATTTCCCGGGATATTCATTGGGACCGAATACGTTGAAATAACGCAAGATCACAGCCTTTAAACCGTGATGACTTTCGAAAAAGCGGACATAGCGTTCTCCCAATAATTTGGTGATGGCATACGGGGTATCCAAACTGAACTCCCTCAAGTTCTCCGATAAAGGCTCATTGCGGTTGCCGTAAACACAGGAGGATGAAGAATAAACAAAGCGTTTTACCTTGTGCTTCACGCAAAGCAATAATAATTTGAGCGTACCCATCCCATTGACTTGCAGATCACGTTGAGGAAAATCGACCGAATTTTGATTCGCGAAATTCGCAGCTAAATGGAACACGACATCCACGGGCTTCGCGAAGGCTTGCGCCAAATCTTCATCGGATTCGACGCTGCCCTGAATAAAATGAATATTGGGACGTTCCGCGATATTTTCCACATGTCCGGAGGACAGATTGTCGAGGATCACGATCTCCTGTTTATTTTCGGAAGCAAGGGTGTTGGCCAAACTGCTGCCGATGGCTCCCGCTCCCCCCGTCACCAGAATGCGTGTCGTCATGCTTCAGCTCCGATCGGTTCTAATTTTGCGGCTTTGGTGGAACGGTCAAAATACCCGATATAATGTTCCCGCTCCGGATAATAATCCTGCAGCGCTCGATTCTTTTCAGTGCCCATATCTCTGGCATATAAAACTTTCTCATTTAAAGAAGGTTTGTTGCGAATCGCGTCATCTTGTGACATCACTAGCCGTTGACCCAAAAACCCCCGAATAAAAACAATCGACGGTTTGTCCAGCGTATCTTCAGCCAGTTTGTAAAGCGCTTTACGCTGTCTCGATGCTTCCTCAAAGTATGTTCCGTGCTTTGTGAACTGATAAGCGCTCACCCCGATGGTAACCATGAAGATCGCGATCATCCATTTTCTGAATTGCACGGTTCCATCTCGCCATAATTGAACCGCAGCGTCTCCCAATGCCAAAAGCAAGAACGGAAACCCTTCATAATAATAGCGGGGACCGTATTGATTGCCGCCCCAGGAAAAATAGAAAAAGTAAGCGATCACGGGATAAAAATAGGCGTATCGGAAAAGCGCCTGTGTCACGGTCTGCTCGCGCCGCCGGAGAAGAGACGCTAAAAATAATATCAGAATAACGGGCGGCGTCCAATCCATTAAATAGAAGGATCTCGCCAGCAGAAAGATCAATCCGTCCAAGATCGAATATTCGTCACTGAAACCCAGCTTTTCCCAACTTTTATCATAGCGGTTCGGAGCTTTATAAAACTTCCCCGTCACCATATAATTTTGGTAATAAATGAGCAGCATGGCGGCGGCCAAAATACCCACGATCACACTGTGATCCGCGCCCCATTTTTCCCTGCGCCTCAAAACGGGCCAAAAGCGGTAAAGGAGAAAAGGCGCTGCAAAGGCCGCCATGGTCAAATACCGTGTCATAAGCCCGTAACCCACCGCCAAGGCCAGAATCGCAGCCCAAATGATTTTTACCTTCGGGTCCCGCGCCTCCCCCCATTTGACGAACGCGTACGAAAAAATGCTGATGGTAAGCAGGCAGGTGCTGTGCGAAAAATAAGACGCGCCCGTAAAAGCGAAATAAGGCGTGACAACCCACAGGATGACTCCCAACAGGGATGCTGAAAATCCGTATACCTTCGATCCCGTTTTAAAAATAAAAAAAAGTGCCGTGATTGTCAAAACGGGATTCATCCAATCCAGAACATTCCATTGGATGCCCAACGCCATCAGCAGCGGCCAACCCGGCGGATAAACGCTGAACCACTTCCCGTCACGATTGCCGACATGAACCACATTGAAAAATTCCGAAAGCGGATGACTTTCAATCCACCACCGCCCCATCCTGAAACTCTCGGCCAAAAATAAACAAGAATGCTCGTCCGCGGAATTCATGAAGGCGTGCAGGACTTTTTGATTCACGAGATAAAGTCCTGCCAGGATAAAGCCCAAGCCTGCGACCACCGCAATCTTCCAATATTTACGCGCCCCGCTCGCCATCTTTTCAAACAACTGCGGGAGCCCATTCACCGGCATGCGGCTGCCGAGATAACCGATTACAAGCGTCAAACCGAGCGCCATCATGGAATCCGCCGTCAAGAAAAGACGCCGTCCGTTCAGCTCTTTAAAAAAGGGAGTCCAATACGGAGCGGCCAGCAAAAAGGCGCAAAAAAACAGAATCCCTTTTTGCATCATAAACATTGTTTTCTCCGGCGGATTTTTAAGCTGCAATGCGGGCCCTCCTCACGATCCAAAAGAAAAACAGGGTGCCGGCAACCATCATGAACCACCGATATGACTGGCGGTAAAGCTTTCTGTAAGGAACAATGGGCATCGATTCGATATCGTGCCAGATCCGCGTATTTTCCTGCGCGATGGCGGGATATGCTTGAGGCCTTTCGTAAATCGTGATGAAGCCGGTTTTCCAGATTTTCTGATACCCCTGAGCCGAAAATCCTTGAATCGCCTTTACGATGCGGTCTTCCTTGCGCTCCTCGTCCACCACGATCAGGTCCGGTTGATTCGCCATGGATTCAAGCGGCGTATTTTTGAATACTTGGAAAAATGCGAATAAATACGGTCTGTGCGCAAGGTGGGCCGTCAGACGCTCGCTCGCCAAGACAGAGTAATGTGGCGGGATGCTTTCAAGCACTTGTATGATCCTCTGATGCTCCGGCTTTGACGCTTCGTTCAAATTTTTATCGATATAAAACATCTGCGGAATGCCCGCAAACGCAACCGCGCAAAATATCAAGAGACAGCCGAGGCCCGGTCTTTGCCCGAATGTCCGCAGCCAGCGAAATTTCATATTCGGCCTTTCTCCCCCGAAAGCCCCCGTAAGCCGGCAAAATCCTTCCACCGCGGAAATAAAAACCAGGCTGTTCAAACCGGCGGTGTAATGCGCGGTGATAAGCCGGAAGCCGGCATAGTTGCTGAGCAGATGAAAAGCCAGCGTCGGGCCCAAAAGCCAATACCACCCTCTGCAAAAAAACGACAGAAACAAAAAAGGGCCGAAGACACGGTACAAAAAAACAAGCGGATTCGGCTCCAGAACTTTCATCCATCCTTCGGGACTCCATGTAAAGAAGTGGTTAAAATACGTCCATTTGTCCCTGAAATGATGCTCATAATGATGATTCGGCTCGATAAAGATAAGAAACACGGCAAGGTATGCGGCGGTCGCAGCTATGAATGCGTAACCGATTTTTTCCTTGCGTGAAATGAAAAAAAGACCCATCCCGAAAACCATGAAGACAATATTTTCTTTGCATGAAAGGGCGGCAATGATTGAAACGACCGAAGCCAGCTTGTAACGTTTGAGTCCGAAATAAAATCCGAACAGCAAAAAAGGGTCGGCGAGAGTTTGGGTATGAAAAAGAAAGTTGATTCCGTTTCTGAATGGCTGATAGAAAAATACGCAGAGAGTGAATAAAAGCCCGAACGCATGTGATTTGGACGTCGTCTTTGCAATCAAATAAACGGCGATCAAAGACGTGGAAATGACGCCCGTCGTGACTGCAAAGAGAATGCTTTCATTATTTGTGAACTTATATATCCACGCAACCACGGCCAAGATCGGCTTGAAATGCTCCACAAAGACATGCAGGCCTCCCCTGACAGAGGTCACCAGCGAGTGGCCATGCGCCGAGCTCCATAGAACCTGATCGAAGAATCCGAAATCGAACAGGGCCGTTTCCTGAGCGGCATGCATGGCAATCTGGCTGCTCAACTGCGTCGCGAAATACAGGAAATAGATCATGCCGACCGACAGCAGCGGAGACAGCTCGAAGAATTTTTTGATGGAATGCATCGGTTCAAGAAGAAAAAAACGATTGCGGTCTTTCGCGAATACAAAACAGGCTGCGAACGATCCGACGGCCAATGCGGAAATCAAAATAAACCGTTTGAGATCGATATGCGGTTTCAGATGCTCCCATCCTATCAACGGTGAAAATCCTGTCACCGCAAAAAGCAAACACGCGGTCAAAAATATTTGGATGAAAATATTTTTTATAAGTGACTGATTACCGATGACGGATGTGGTCGTTTTCATAGGACAAAACAGAATCCGGCGGCTCTTTACAGATAACCGCGACGGGTAAGAAATTTTTCAATGAGATCCGCTGTTAATTGATGGCCCTGGGGCGTCCAATGGCCCGTGCCATTGATGTAATACGTCTCTATGCCGGCTTCCTGCACGGCGTTATACAGTTCAGGCGTGACATCAATCGCTTCGACTTTTTCCTTCTCAACGAATCGAAGCAATGCCTTTCGGAGGGATGTTTTTCGCGTCGTATTCACCCACCGATCAGGTGGTATGATCAAAATTACGGGTTCGGCGCCTTCCGCACGAATCTCATCG
>JBFHCO010000133.1:0-5381 GCA_041585205.1 Candidatus Omnitrophota bacterium
CTGAATTCCGTTGAAATTCAATTCGCGCTCAAAGTCGTCGAACAGGCTGTTTCTTTGGCCCAGCATGTAAAGAAGGAAGCGGCGGAAGCCTCTTTTTCGAAAAAGGATCATTCCCCGGCGACGGTAGCCGATTATGCGATACAAGCGGTCGCCGGATATTGGCTCGAGCAGTATTTTCCGAAAGACGCGCTGGTGGCCGAAGAAAGCACCGAAGCGTTGCGCAAGCCCGAAGGCCAGGATATGCTGCGGCAAGTCGTGAGTCATGTTAACCGCCATATTCCGAACACCACAGCTGCGCAAATCTGTGAATGGATCGATCGCGGGACCAAAGACGCCAAGAATCGCTACTGGACTTTGGATCCGGTGGACGGCACAAAAGGGTATATGCGCGGCGGTCAATATGCGGTCGCCTTGGCGCTGGTTGAAGATGGTAAAGTTCAAATCGGCATACTTGGATGCCCCAACTTGAACGGTCATATCGCGCCGCATCAAGCGGGCGGCGCTATGTTGGTTGCCAAGAAAAATGAAGGGGCTTGGATTACTTGCTTGAAAGGGTCCAAGCGCTTTTCGGGAGTTCGTGTTTCCGGTCGTTCCGATATGACCCAGGCCCGCATTGTCCGGTCCTTTGAATCGAGCCATACCGATACCGGTCAGACGGATGCCGTCTGGAAGGCGCTCGGGATTCAAACGGAGCCCATCTTGATGGACAGCCAAGCCAAACATGCGATGGTCGCAGCCGGCGGCGCCGATTTATTTTTTCATTTGTTGCCGCCGACGCAGCAGAATTACCGTATCAGTGTGTGGGACCAAGCCGCCGGGACCGTGATCGTGGAAGAAGCGGGCGGACGCGTGACCGATCTGGAAGGCAAACCTTTTGATTTCAGCACCGGTAAAAAACTCACCAAAAATATCGGGGTACTGATATCAAACAATCAGTTGCATGCGCGCGCATTAGAAGCGATGCGGCAGACGAAACTGAAACTGAAATAATTTATGAGCAGAACTCTCAAAGCCATATTCAAATCGCTCTCCATGGTATATCAGCCGATTGTCCGGGTGGATTCGAAAGAGATATTAGGTCACGAGGTGCTGGTACGCGGCAAAGGGAAATGGCACCGCCCCGAAAATCTTTTCCATTACAGCTATGAAAAGGGTGCCACTGTGGCTTTGGACATGGAATGCATTCGTAAGGCTCTTCAAGCGCTTCCGAAAGTCAATCGTCCGTCACTCCTGTTTGTCAACGTGGAACCGATCACGCTGAGAACGGCTTTTTCACGCAACGGCCAGGCACGGCGTCTTCTTAAACGTTACGCGCCCTACCATCATCAAGTTGTTTTTGAATTGACGCAAGGTATGGACTTGAAAGATTTTGAATTTATTAAAAAGGGAATCCGTACACTTCGAAAATTCGGATACCGGTTTGCGCTCGATGATGTCGCGGATATTGGAGCCGGTTTTCTGAAACTCATTTCCCTGAGACCCGATTTCATCAAACTGGATATGCGCTTGATCCAGGGCGTATCCAAAAATCATCTGCATCAGGCGATCGTCCGACAACTGACGTCGCTTGGAAAGCAGCGCCGCTCCTTAATGATTGCGGAGGGAGTCGAACATAAAAAAGATTTGGATTTCATCCGCAAGGTCGGCATCCGTTATGTGCAGGGATATTATTACTCCAAACCCAGAAAAAGAATGCAAAAAAAAATCACGAATCATAAAAAAGGAAAATCGAAATGAATCCCGCAACCGATGAGACTCAAATTCTCTATGATGGCAAATTCATCCGGATGATGAAGAAGGGCGCTTGGGAATTTGTAGAACGCAAAAATTGCAAGGGCATCGTCATTATTTTAGCCGTCACGCCGGCCGGCAAAGTTATTTTGACGGAGCAATTCAGACACGCCTTGGGACGATCGGTGATCGAATTCCCCGCGGGCTTGATCGACGATGATGTGACCCATGCCGGAGAATCAGCCGAACAGGCCGCTTCACGCGAACTGCTTGAAGAAACGGGTTATCGTGCCGCTAAGCTCGATCGCTTGATCAGCGGCCCCACGAACACGGGTATCAGCAGAGATATCGTGATTGTCTTTCATGCGAAGGATTTGACAAAGGAATCGGCCGGCGGAGGTGATGCAGACGAAAATATCCGGGTTCACGAAGTGGCGCCGGCGGATGTTCCGCATTGGCTGGGCGCGCAGGAATCCGAAGGTAAACTGGTGGATCCGAAAATTTACGCGGGTTTATATTTATTGGAAAAACTAGACGGTCGTCAGTAACATGAAATTCTCACCGACTAAAATACGAGAAGTTATTTTGATCGAACCGAAGGTCTTCCAAGATGCGCGCGGTTATTTTTACGAAACGTACACACAGAGCGTATTCGAGAAAAACGGTATCCATGTTCGTTTTATCCAAGATAATGAAACTCTATCCGCCGCCGGCGTCATCCGCGGCCTGCATTTGCAAATAGAACCACGAGCTCAGGCGAAACTCATCCGCGTCGCGGAAGGGGAAATTTATGATGTGGCCGTGGATGTCCGAAAAGGGTCCCCGAATTTCGGAAAGTATGTCGGTGAGGTGCTGAGCGCATCAAATAAAAAAATGCTTTATGTTCCACCGGGTTTTGCGCATGGTTACTGCGCATTGAAAAATGATACCAAAGTGCTCTACAAGGTAACGGACTTTTATTCACCGGACCATGAGCGGGGTATTTTATGGAGCGATCCCGCACTGGGAATCGAATGGCCGAAGATCGGCGATGGCCCCATCGTTTCAGAAAAAGATCAAAAATTACCGACACTCAAAAAGTTTGCGGGAGTTTAAACCGAGCGATAAAGGGAGGTTGAGATGAATATTCATCGTGATGATGCACTTTCGTTTGAACGGGCGGAACAGAGTTTCATGCAGCGGGTTTATCAATGGATGGCCACCGGCCTGGCATTGACGGGCGCGATTGCGGCCTGGATCGGAGGCAACCCGGCTCTCGTGCAGGCACTGGCGGGCGGCTGGTTTTTCGTGTTCATTATTGTGGAGCTCGGAATAGTTTTTTGGCTTTCCTCGCAAATCATGCGCATTTCGGCGCAAACAGCGATCACCGGCTTTCTGGTTTACTCAGCTTTAAACGGCGTGACGTTGTCTTTTATTTTTCTTGTTTACAGCGGTGCCTCGATCGCTTCGACCTTTTTCATAACAGCCGGTACCTTCGCCGCGGTCAGTTTGTACGGTTGGACCACCAAGGCTGATTTAACTTCCATGGGCAGTTTTCTGTTCATGGGGCTGATCGGTGTCATTATTGCCAGCGTCGTCAACCTCTTCTTCCGCTCTCCGGCGCTTTACTGGATCATCACTTATATCGGTTTGGCGGTTTTTATCGGTTTGACAGCCTATGATACCCAGCGCTTGAAGCAAATTCACCATAGCGCGCAAGGCTCCAGCCAGCAGCTCGCCGTTCTCGGTGCTCTCAAACTGTACCTTGATTTTATCAACATGTTTCTGCTGCTGCTTCGGATTTTCGGCCGCCGCCGGTAAGAGAAGTGATTCAATCAGAAGTACTGTCATCGATGATTGACGTTCAATCCCTTTCTATGCATTACGGTTCCATCGTCGCCTTGGACAAGGTGTCCTTTCAGGCGGCGCGGGGAGAAATTCTCGGCCTGCTCGGACCGAACGGCGCGGGAAAAACGACCGCAATGCGCCTCATTACCACTTTTTTGAGACCCACGGCCGGCACAGTCACAGTCGAGGGTTTCGACATTCTCGAAAATCCGGTTGAGGTGCGAAAACGCATAGGCTATTTACCCGAAACGGCGCCGCTTTACCCCGACATGCGCGTCGATGACTATTTGCGTTTTGTGGGTGAAGCACGCTCCCTCACCGGCTCAACACTGAAGACGAGACTCGATTGGGTGACAGAAGCTTGCGGATTGAAGCCGGTTTGGAAGCATGCTATTTCTGAAATTTCAAAGGGCTTCCGCCAGCGCGTGGGACTTGCCCAGGCCTTGATTCATGATCCCCAAGTTTTGATACTCGACGAACCGACCTCGGGCCTAGACCCCTTGCAAATCATCGACATCCGCGATTTGATCCGCCGGCTGGCCAAAGAGAAAACGATTGTCTTTTCGACGCACATTCTGCAGGAAGTCGAAGCCCTGGCTGACCGTATTGTCATCATTAATGACGGTATAATCGTGGCTGAAGGCACGCAGGAAGCGCTCACTGCCGAGGCGCGCGGGCGCGGCGTAGTAGGCGATTTGAACATGGAAACCATCTTCATCCACCTTTTGACAAAGCGCACGGAAAAAGTTCTACGATGAACGCTCAAAACCTCCTCGTGATTTTCAGAAGAGAACTGGCGGCCTACTTTAATTCGGCTGTGGCTTATATCTTCCTGATCGTTTTTATCCTGATCAACTCCGGGCTGTTCATGACGCAATTTTTTCTGATCGGATTAGCGGAGATGCGGTCTTTTTTTTCGATTTTGCCGTTCACGCTATCGGTTTTCATTCCGGCCGTCACGATGCGCTTGTGGGCAGAGGAGAGAAAAGGTAACACGCTTGAATTACTGCTGACATTTCCGATGACGCCGCATGAGCTTGTACTCGGAAAATTTTTGGCAGGGCTGGCCTTTTATCTCGTGACGCTGGCCACAACCCTTTCCATTCCCGTCATGCTCATGCTGATCGGGAAACCGGACACGGGAGTCCTGCTGGGAGGCTATCTCGGCGCTGTTTTGATGGGGGCCCTCTTTCTGGCGCTTGGGATTTTCATCTCGGGTTTTTGTCACGATCAAATCGTGGCTTTCATCCTGGCGTTGGTGGCTTGTTTCGGACTTTATCTTTTGGGAACCGAATTCGTCGCCGCTTCTCTGGACGGTTGGATGCCGGGAGTCGGGAATTTGCTGCAGAGTTATGTCGGTCTTGCGCCCCATTTCAATGCGCTTGCGAAGGGAGTCATTGACATCCGTGACCTGTTCTACTTTTTGATCGCAACCGCGCTTTTTTTAATTTTAAACGGTTTTTGGATGGAGGGGCGTATGCGTCCCAAAGCGAAACCGGTATTCATGACGGCCGCCGCGCTGGCCGCAGGCATTTTTATTTTATCGAACTGGTTTTTATCCGGTATGGCGATCGGGCGGCTCGATTTAAGCGAAGGCCGGCTTTTCACGATCTCCCAGGCCTCAAAAAAAATACTCAAAAATTTGGACGCGCCTGTTGCGGCCAAGCTGTACATCTCTGTCAGGGAGAAAATGCCGACCGGGATGAAAACGCTTGAGCAGGATATCATTGATAAGCTCAATGAGTTTCGCATTGCCTCCAAGGGGAAGTTTCAATACAAAATATTGCATATGGAGGCGGCCAACGTCACGGGTGCCGCGGCAA
>JBFHCO010000134.1:0-5325 GCA_041585205.1 Candidatus Omnitrophota bacterium
GTTGTGCACGAAACTTTCCTGAATCTGATGCAGGTCCTTCAAGGTCAGGTCGCATTCGTCCATCTGCCCGTCGATGAATTTGTCATTGATGATTTTACGCACCAATTGGCGGATCAAAGGCGCGGTCGGTTCCTTTAAAGACCGCGAGGCGGCCTCGGTCGAATCGGCGAGCATGGCCACGGCGGTTTCGCGGCTTTGCGGCTTGGGGCCGGGGTAGCGGAAGTCCTCGACGTTGATTTGTTCGCCGGGCTTCGCCTGGTCCATGGCCTTTTTGTAAAAATAATAGATGACGCCCTTGCCCTGATGCTCGGGGATGAAGCGCAGGATCCGTTCCTTTAACTTGTAGCGTTTGCCGAGCTCGATGCCGTCTTTGACATGATTCATGATGATGAGACAGCTCATCGTGGGCGTCAACTTTTCATGCCGGCTCGCCGTTTGGGACGGCATGTTTTCGGTGAAGTATTCCGAATGCGCGATTTTACCGATGTCATGAAAATAGCAGCCGACCCGCGCGAGAAGCGCGTTGGCCCCGATCGCCTCACAGGCCGATTCGGCCAGCGTGCTTACGACCAGACTGTGATGATACGTGCCGGGCGCTTCGACGATCATGCGCTTTAAGAGCGGGTGATTCAAATCGGAGAGCTCCAGCAGCGTGATGTCGGTGGTGATATTGAAAAGCGATTCGAAAAGCGGCAAAAGCAAAAACGCGAGCGGGGTCACGATCAGGAGGCCGTTGGCGAGGCCGTGCAGGCTGAAGAAGAAGGCCTCTTCCAGCGCGGCGTCCTGGAAAATCTGAAACGCAAAAATCACGAGAAAATAGGTGCAGCCGATTGCGGCGCCGACTTTCAAGAATTGAATGCGCTTGCGCAGCCGGACCGAGGTAAATACGGCGGTGACGGAGGTCAAGAGCGCGGCCGTCATGAGCTCGACATTGTTCCCCGAAAGCGGCGCCATCAGCAACATCATCGCCACGGCGCCCATCATCCCCTGGCGGAAACCGGCCAGCAACGCGAGCAGCAGCGAGGCAAGCGCCACGGGCATCAGATAAAGCGAGGCATCGGGCCAAAGCATGATCAACTTGCAGGCCGCGAGCGTCAGCAGCAGCACCGTGTGGATCAAAAGCAGCGTGCGGAATGAATACAGCGTTTTTCTTTCGAACACGAGCAGGTAAATGAAACCGAGCAGATAGGTCAGAAAGACCAGCAGCACGACCGCGAGAAAGCGGCTCAGCACTTTCTTTTTGGCCATTTTTTTCTGCAGGGCCTCGAGACGCAATTTGGCCTTGTCCGTGATCAGCATGCCGCGCTGGACGATCAGCTCGCCTTCCTGCAGCGATTCTCCCACCGGCATCACGGCTTCGGCGGCCTTTTTACGGCGCTTTTCGGTTTCGTCCTTGTCCAAAATTAAATTGCTGCGCACCACCGAATTCAGAATTTCAAAAACCACCCGGCGGCGGTTGCGGTCCTTGGAATATTTATCCTTCAAATCGCGGTCCAGCGCCGCCTGCACATCCAGCAGATTCGGAATTTCGCGCAGATTGGCCGTGGTTTCTTCCTTGGTGTCGGGACGAACGACGGTGGCGGTGCGGATACCGGCTTCGAGAAATTCCATTTGCAACTTTTCACTCACGACCCCGCGGCCGAGATGTTTTTCCAAAAGTTCTCCCACCTCGGTTTCAAGGCCCGTGAGGTCGGATTCCGCGCGCAGCCAGCTGACGGTCCGTTCCGAAATGATGAAGGGCGATTCTTCCGGAATTTCGGCGGACGTGGTTTCTTTTTCCTGAAACGATTTCAGGAATTCCCGCACGGCCGTTTTGGCATCCGTGACGGCCGCCGCGTCCGCATTCAAGACGGGTGATACGTTTTGGCTCTGCTTTTCACGCAAAAGCTGCGTCGCCGGTTCGTTCACGTACGTGAGATCAAACGGGGAAAACACCGTGCGCGGTGAGGGTTCGCCGACCGTGTAGGTCTTTTCGCGCAGCGCGTCGTCGCGCTCCGCGACGAGGAGCAGGCTGGTCAGGATGCAGGAAACGGCAAAGATGCCGATGCGCGCCGACCATGCCAGACGCACGCGTTGCTCATTCCCGGAGGAATCAGGCGCGGGCGCTGTTTTTTCTTTCGTGTTTTTCATAAGCTTTGATGATTTCCTGAACCAAAGGATGGCGTACCACGTCGGTTTCGTTGAGGTAAATAAATTGAATGCCCGGAATATCGCTTAAGATCGTCTGCGCTTCGACGAGTCCCGATTTCTTGCCCGACGGCAGGTCGATTTGGGTGATGTCACCCGTCACCACCGCCTTGGAGGTTTCCCCGAGACGCGTCAGAAACATTTTGAGCTGGGCATGCGTACAGTTTTGAGCTTCATCCAGGATAATAAAACAGTCATTCAGGGTCCGGCCGCGCATGTAGGCCAAGGGAGCCACTTCGATGATGCCGCGCTCAAGGTGCCGCGTGGCTTCATCATAATCCATCATATCGTAAAGCGCGTCATAGAGCGGTCTCAAATACGGGTTTACTTTAGCATACAGATCGCCCGGCAGGAAGCCCAGACTCTCCCCGGCCTCGACCGCGGGCCGCGTCAGGATGATGCGCCCCACCAGGCGGCGCTTGAGATGGTCAATCGCGGCCGCCATGGCCAAATAGGTTTTGCCGGTGCCGGCGGGCCCCACGCTCAGGACGATATCCTTTGAGTGCATCGCCTCCATATAGCGTTCCTGATTTTTGCTGCGCGCCTTGATATTTTTGCCGCGGTGAAAATAGCTGATGCGTCCGCCCGACGGCGCCGTTTCGGCCGCGGAGGCGCCCGGCTGCCTGAGCTTGGCCTGCAGCACCGACATGCCGCCGCGCAATTCCTTCAGGCGGGACTGAAAAAAACGGTAGGCCTCTTCGACGCTGCGTTTGTCACCGGTGATTTTGAGGCGGTCATTGCGGGCCGAAATGCGGACCTGATATTCCTTTTCCGCGTAGCGGAGATTTTCATCCAGACTGCCGTAAAGCGCCACCGCTTCCGAGTTGGAATTCAGTTTTAGGGTTTTCTCCAAAAGTTGCGCCTCTTTCTGTCTATTTAAAAAATAACATATTCCGTTTCAAGGCCCGCCGTCCCGTCAGGAGGGCGGTTTCACGCGGATATGGAGTTCCTTCAATTGTTTTTCGCTTACCGCGGACGGGGCCTCGGTCATGAGGCAAGTCCCCTTCTGCGTTTTCGGGAAGGCGATGACGTCCCGGATGGAGCTGCGGTTTAAAATCAGCGTCACGAAACGGTCGAGGCCGATCGCGAGCCCCCCGTGCGGAGGGGCGCCGTAACTTAACGCCGACATCAGGAATCCGAATTTATCCTGCGCCTCTTCGGGTCCGATATGGAGGGCCTTAAAGACCTTTTCCTGAATTTCGCGGCGGTGAATACGGATGCTGCCGCCGCCGATTTCGGTGCCGTTTAACACCAAATCATAGGCGCGGGCGCGCACATTGGCGGGCTCGGTTTCAAGCAATCCGACATCGTCCGGATGCGGCGAAGTGAAAGGATGATGCAGGGCGTCAAAGCGCTTTTCATCCTCATTCCATTCAAACAACGGGAAATCCACCACCCACAGCATTTCGAAACGGTCAGGCGGTATCAAATCGTAATCCTCCGCGAGCCTGACGCGCAAGGCGCCCAGGGCGATCGCCGAGGTTTTGGGATCGCTCGCCACCATGAAAAGGATGTCGCCTTCCTTGGCCTGCATGGCCTGAATGAGCTTGGCGATTTTGTCCTCGTCGAAGAATTTCTTGATCGGCGATTCGACTTCCTTCGCGCCCTTGACCTTGAACCAGGCGAGCCCCTTCGCGCCGAAATCCTGCAGCCATTGAGTCAACTCGTCAAAATCCTTGCGGGATAAATCGACGTCTTTCGGCGGCCTGAAGCAAAGCCCCCGGATTTTTCCCTTTTTGGCGATCACATCATCAAATATTTTGAAGCCGCTTTTTTCAAAAAGGGCCGTGACGTCTTCGAGCTCCATTCCGAAACGCAAATCGGGTTTGTCCGTGCCGTAGCGCGCGAGCGCCTCGTCGTAGCTGATCGAGCGGAACGGCCGCGCGAGTTTCACTTCGCGCATCTTTTCGAGCACATCGGCCACCATGCCTTCAACGACGCGCATGACGTCTTTTTCATCGACAAAGGACATTTCCAAATCGATTTGAGTGTGCTCGGGCTGACGGTCCGAACGCAAATCCTCGTCCCGGAAGCAGCGCGCGAGCTGGTAATAGCGGTCATAGCCCGCCACCATCAGAAGCTGCTTAAAAAGCTGCGGGGATTGCGGCAGGGCGTAAAAGGTACCGGGCGTCAGACGCGAGGGCACGAGAAAATCGCGCGCGCCCTCCGGCGTGCTGCGCGTCAGATACGGCGTTTCGATTTCGATGAAATGCTGCAAATCAAGATAATCGCGCACGAGTTTGGAGATGCGGTAGCGCGCCACGAGCGCCTCCACCATGTCGCGGCGCCTTAAATCGATGAAGCGGTGTTTCAGGCGCAGCTCTTCGTTGACGAAGGTGTCGCCGATTTCAAAAGGCGGCGTCGGCGAGGCGTTTAAGATTTCCAGGTGATCGGCCAGAATTTCAATTTCCCCGGTCGGGATCTTCTTATTCACGGTGCCGGGCGGGCGTTTGCGCACGCGGCCGCGCACCTGAATCACGAACTCGGCGCGCAGTTTTTCGGCCTCGCGGTGCACGGCCTCGCTGTGTTCGGAACTGAAAACGATTTGGGTCACACCCCAACGGTCCCTTAAATCGACAAAAATCAGTTCCCCGTGGTCGCGCCGCACATCCACCCAGCCGGCCAGTGTGACTTCGCGGTCAAGCGAACGCAAGTTCAGTTCGCCGCAATTCGAGGTGCGCATCATGACGGACGTCTCTTTTCAAAAAAGGAAATCAAATTTTTTGTTTCTACTTCGGTTTGCGTGCGCTCGGCCAGGTCTTTGACGGCGCATTTCTTCTTTTTGGCCTCATCCGGCCCCACAATCACGACGTAGCGCAGGCCCAGCTGATTGGCCTTTTTCAAATGATTGCTTAAGGAAGTCTGGCCGGGCGCGTTTTCAATCAGCCAGCCCTGTTCCCTGAGCGCCGTGGCCGATTCATGAAAGAGTCCCAGCACTTCGCAGGACGCTTCCAGCGGCGCAAAATAAATTTTACGCTTGAGCAGCTCTTCGGCGGGTGATTTGCCCTGCTTTTCAAGCGCGGCCAGCATGCGCTCGATTCCGATGCTGAAACCGGTGCAGGGTGTCTGCGATCCCCCGAGTTCGGCATAGAGCCCGTCGTAACGTCCGCCGCCCGCAACGGCGTCCTGCGCGCCCAA
>JBFHCO010000135.1:0-5313 GCA_041585205.1 Candidatus Omnitrophota bacterium
CATCCAGAATCACGCAGGCGTTCTGATTTTGATCGAGTCCCGCCAAAAGAAATTGATTCAAAGCTTCAAAATAATTTCTCTTCCTTTCCCCCGCCGGCTGAATCCCGAAATCTTTGACGATCGAAGCGAGCAGATGCGCCCCCGAGAGATTCGGATTGAGAATCACGGCTGTCCGCACAGAGGGAGACAATTGATTGAGGAAATGGCGGCAAAGCGTTGTTTTTCCGGCTCCGATTTCACCCGTAACTACTATAAACCCCCGCCGCTGCTCAATCCCGAAAATCACGCTCATAAGCGCCTCTTCATGTTGCCGGCTGCGGAAGAAAAAATTCGGGTCGGAAGTATTATTAAAAGGAAGTTCCCGGAAACCGAAAAAGGAATTAAAGAGAGAGGTATATTCTTCGACAGGCGTCGAAGCCTTGCCAGGCTGTGCAATAATTTCAGGGTATGGCGCGACCGAACTTTCCGTCACAATGCCTCAGGTGCGTTTATGCGTGAAGGAGTCGGTCGCTGAATGCGAAAATGCTCGAGCGCGGTCAGGACTTCAGCGTAATTTTGACTCCTTCATCCGATTGGAAAATAACTTCACCATCGGTGATGCTTCTAACCGTATTATCGGCGATACGGTCGCCCACTTTAACGATTTTTTGATTCACAATCGCGTAGGCAACGCCCTTTTCGTCAAACACGATTCCGTTCAGCTGCATCGGACCTTTGCTGACATTTTCATCATCCTGGCGGCGCAGAGAAAACGGACTGTGGCCCCACGATTCTTCCTCCGCCACGGGTCTTGATCTCACGGCAGCCGGCGCGGCAGATGTCGCCTGGGAACCATTTGCGCGCGTGACGGTCGCCGCAGATTCGGACGCCTGCGGTGGCGCAGCCGGTTTTTTAGGTCCGCTGAAAAAAGTGGAGTAGACCAAGAAAAGAAAAACCGGTATGAGCACAGCCAGCAGGATCAGCTCGATTTTCTTCTTTTTATCGGCTGATGACGCATTGATTTCTTTGGACTGCAAAATCTTTGGAGCTTCTCCGATTGAATCTACCATGACTTTACCCTCCTCATAATTTGGATCATGATGATGCCTCCGCGGGAGCCATCATCAGAATACCCATTTGCATGTGAGCTGTTAATGTGGAAGCTTGAGCCATACCGTCTTTTGCGGTGGCATTGCTTCTCAGTTCGATATTCTTTATAAGAACTTTAAAGGGCATATTTTCCAGCGCTGTCACATAGCGCCCAAAATCCAGGTATTGCCCCCGCGCCTTCAAATCCACGATAACATCCCTAACCTCGCGACCTCCCTCGAAAAATTTGCCGCCGCCGGCAAGCATATAGGGACGGTCATTTAAAGGCTGCAGAGATTGAACCTCCAGTTGATTGCTTTGCGCCTGTGAGGCGATATATTCCAAGGCCTCGGAGAGTTTTTCACGGGGCGGGATCATGACGTGATATTCGTGCAGCCGCTCCAGAATTTTTTGCAGTTTTTCCGCCGAGCGCTGTGAATCGAGAATCAGATTCTGCACTCTCTGATTTTCCCCGAAGCGGCCTTCGACCTCACCTCTCACGCGCGACAAATTTTGGCTGAGCGGCATGATCACAACGACAAGAAAAATCAGAAATACAGCCGCGAGGATACCGCCTTGAATCGCCAGCTTTTTTTGGAGTTTCGTTAACGATATTTTTTTCAAATTGAGATTCATACCTGATCAAACTCCACAAGATCGGCGGTTAACCGGAAGGAGGCCGCATCCAGTTGTTGCTGCTCGATCGGATTCATTTGAGGCACTTTCACATTTTTAAAATAGGCCGTCTCCTCCAGCGCTTTGGAAAACTCAGCGATGGTCACGGCGCGCCTTTTGGCATCACCGTAGATAAATCCTTCGGCCGCAAAGTTGCCCTGATCCCGCTCAACCGCAATTTTGGTAAAAATAAGATTGTTAGGAATCCGGTTGCTGATGATTTTTAAAATGGTGGATGTCTTGGCCCGGCGGGTATCCACGCTGCCGGTCAATTGCTGCCAGCGGAGCATTTCATGATAGGGTTTTTCGACTTCGGCCAAAAAGCGCTGCTGATCCGACAGGACAGTGCGGACTTTTCCGGAATTCCTCAATTGGACTGCGATCATACTGACCCATAAAATCATGATGGCCACAAGCAGGAATGACACAACGCGCAGTACGGGAACTCCTAACCGCTCTAAATAACCCGTCTGAAATTCTTTCGGCGTCAACCCCATGTGACCTTCGGGTTCAATCGCCAGCGCGACGGCCGTGGCATATTCATGGAATTTTTCCTTGAACGCCGCGGCATCCAGCGACTCATCCAACTGCAGCGATGATTTGTCATTAAAAGCCAAAAGTTCCGTCGGAATCCCCAATTCCTGAGTCAAATATCCGCTCAAATTTTTTAAATTGGCGCTTCCCCCCGTAAGATACACACGGGAGATTTTAGTCCCGTTGTAATGTTCATTAAAAAAGCTGAAAGACAAACGGATATCCTGAACCCAAGCCGTCAGAACCGATTCCATCGATTGAAAGAGCAATTGATTTTCCTCGGATGAAAATTTATCCTTCTTTGTGACCGTCTCCGCTTTTTCCGCTCCGGAAAGCGGAATCACACAATCCTTTTTTAAATTTTCAGCCACGCCCAAATCCTTCGTGGTGCGCGGCTCATTTCCTTGCAAATACGTGATAAGAATCGCGCGAGTAATATCCTGACCAGCTAAGGGAATATTTCTTTCAAAAACGAGCCGGCCGTCTTGAAAAATGGAAATGATGGTGGTGCTGCGCCCCACATTGAGAAAGGCGACCGTTTCGTTTTCATCACACAGACCCGCGGCTTCGATTAATGATTCATGGGCATATCCCTGCAGATCCACGGCGGGAACAATCTCAAAAACATCCTCGACGGAATTAACCAGGTCCCCGACCAAACGCTTGGGTGCAGCCGCAAAATGAAAAGTAAACTTGAGAGTTTCCTTCGCATTTTTTTCGCCTTCGCGGCGCTCCTGAATTTGAGCATATTCTCGGCAATAATAGGCCGCATCATCCACCGGATAGGAAAGCTGGTCCTTCAGGGCCATCCTCAATAAATCCGGCTGCTGCTCTTTGGAAGTTGCCGGGATTTGAAACCGGCCCATCATGACGGAGGATTCCTGAACGTTAATACGCACCGACCGCAGCCTGTCCTTAGGTATGGATTTTGAAAGCGCCGTCAGAAGCGCCGAAAAACTGCCTTCGGGCGCTTTGCCCGTTTTTTCCGATGATTTTTTCGCACCGAATTCAAGGCATCCCCATTGGACGATGCGCTTGGAAGACTGATCCATCAGTACATAACGCAGGGCATGTGTCCCGCGGTCTAAACCGAGCGCGAACTGACGTTTGACATTCAGCTTGGCATTGATTTCTTTTAAAAAAGCCGATAGGGCTGATTGCTGATTGGCGATCAAAGTACGAGTCCAAGGCTGGGTTTTATTTTTTCCGTCCATTACCTGATCCGTTGTTTGCGGATAAACGGTTTTTTGCTTCGATAATTTAACTGATTCTTTACCGGATGACGGAAGCGGTATCACAGATCTCTCCTAAAAAAAACAGCGAAGCAACCCCTTGATGCGGGTTGCTTCGCTCGATTCTCTTGCTTTATTTCAATGTTCCCTGCCATGCGATGCATTCAAACAGTTCCTGTCCGTCTTACCTTACCAGGAACTGGTATCAACCGAGCCGTCCGAATAGGCTCCGGCCTGACCCGTCGCCGCAATGTACCAGAATCCGTTCGTGGCGTGCGTTGCGGTTCCGGCCGGCGCAGCTGCCACCGTTCCGATACCGTTGTTACCGGTTAACCGGTTGATCGGCAGCGAATTGTCCGCAAAGTTAGCGGCCGACAACGAACCCGGGAACACCGCGTTACCATTCGCGGCATTGTTCGCATATTCAATCGCCAATACGGAGCGAACCGCACCAAGCGCGGCCTGCGTCGCGGCAATTTGGGCGTTTTGCGTCAAATCGATGAACCGGGGAACAGCCACAACGGCTAAAATACCCAAGATCACCATGACCACGATCAATTCAATGAGCGTGAAACCTTTCGCGTTCTTCATCATCTTCTTCCTCCTTACTTGCTTTTTCGCTTTCACCTGCTTTTTTGCCTTCATTTCATTCTCCATTTGTTAAATAACAATTGTTCTAATCATTACATTAATAACATAACACATATAATATACCATGTCAAATATTTTTAAATTTAATGTAACTTATTTAATATAAATGAGTTACAGATACTACCAGCCACTCGTGTCAACACTTCCGTCGGAATAGGCGCCGGCTTGACCGGTCGCCTGAATATACCAAAATCCGTTGCTGCCGCTTGTCGCCGTTCCGGAGGGTGCTGAGGCCACCGTGGTAACTCCCCTGATGCCTGTCAATTCATTCTTCGGAAGTTGCTGATTCGCAAAATCGCTAGCCGCCAAAGACGACGGGAACACCGGAGGAAGCGAATTGGCGGAAGCCTCAGCCAATTTCAGATGCAGTGCGGAACGCACGGATCCCAACGAAGCCTGAGTCACGCTGATTTTAGCCTGCTGACCGAGATCCAAATAGCGCGGTATGGCGACAATGGCCAAAATACCCAACAGGACCATCACCACAACCAATTCAATGAGCGTGAACCCTTTTTGATCAATCAAACCGCCGTGATAATAATCTTTCATTTCTGAAATAATGATAAACCTCTGATCCTCAAACTTCCTAAATTTGCGCTTGAATAAGCGAATAAAGATTCCACATGGGAAGAAAAATACCCAACGCCAAAACCGAGACAAATCCGCCCAGCATCAGGATAAAAATAGGTTCAATTAAAGACTCGACATTTTTTGCCATCAAATCGATTTCGCCGTCATAATATTCGGCGATTTGCAGCAGCAAATCTTCCATTTTCCCGGACGCCTCGCCGGCCGCCACGATTTGAACCAGAAGACCCGAATAAAATCCTTCGCGACGCATTTCTTTTGAAAGGGCCTCACCCTGACTGACGCGCTCCCGGATCCTCATGATGGAGTCTGCGATCACGGAATTCCCGACGATATCGGATACCAATTCCAATCCCTGAAGAATATTGACACCGCTTTTCAGCATAATTCCGAGCATGCGGGTGAACCGGGAAAAAATGGCGTGCTTGAGAAAAATGCCGACGATGCCCAATTTAAGGGACAAACCGTCCCAAAACCGCTTACCCCGATAAGAGCGGTAATGGTAAATCAATCCGGCCGCAGCGAGCCCGATCATCAAAAACACGAGATACCAATAATTTAAAAC
>JBFHCO010000136.1:0-5253 GCA_041585205.1 Candidatus Omnitrophota bacterium
CGGGGCTCAACCTTGACGTCTAAATATCCTTCTTGCTGGTAAAAGAGCTGAATCCGCTCCAGATCCTTTTCAAAATTAGATTCCTTAAAAACGCCCGATGAAAACAGCTTTTTCTTTTTGGTTTTCATCAATTTCCGAATCTGTTTTTCCTTGAAAGCCTGAACACCCTGGAAATGGATGTCCCGGATGCGGAATTTTTCGCCTTCGTTGATCCGGATTGTGACGGTCGCTTCCCGCGTGGCCGCATTCAGGTCGACATCCGATTGAATATCCACGAACCGGAAGCCCTTATCGGCGTACATCTTTTGAATCGCCTGCACACCCTGCTTGACGGCCTTGCGGTCCAGAATCTGTCCCTCGAGCAACTTCAATTCCTTGCGGAGCTTATTTTCCTTAAAGATCGTGTACCCTTCCAGAACGATCTGACGGATGACCGGTTTTTCATCGACATATATTATGAGCCGATAACCGTCCGGGCGCTCGTCGATTTCAATTTGGATATCCTGAAAAAATCCGGTACCGTAAAGCCGCTTGATATCTTCATTGATCATTTCCTGCGTGAGCGGCATGCCACGCTGAGCCTTCACCTTGCCCAAGATCGTATTCGTGCTGACAATTAAATTGCCCCGCACTTCAACGTCTGAAATTTTCTTGGCTGCGGCGGCGGGCTCCTGAGTGTCGGCGGCTGTTACAGGCGTTTTGGCCGCGGCTTGGGGAGCCGTAGGTTCGGTGGATTCTTGACCGACCGTTTCCTCCGCATATCCTCCGCAAGGCGCAGAGAGGATACAGATCGACAAAGCCAAAATAGAGAAAACACGCTTCACAAACTGGTCTCCTGGCTGCGGTGAAACTCCGGATTATCGAAACGTGTCCACTCTTTCAAGAAAACCAAATCCACGGAACCGATGGGTCCATTACGCTGTTTGGCGATGATAGCCTCAGCGCGGTTGCGATTTTCCTCCGTCGGATTGTAATATTCCTCGCGAAAGAGAAAAACCACGACATCCGCATCCTGTTCAATTGCTCCCGATTCGCGCAGGTCGGAAAGCTGCGGACGATTGCCCGTGCGGCTTTCCACGGCGCGCGATAACTGACTGACCGCGATCACAGGAACGCGCAGCTCCCTGGCAAGGGCTTTCAAAGAACGGGAAATTTCTGAAATTTCCTGTTGACGGCTTTCCGCCCGTCCGCTTCCCTGCATCAACTGCATGTAGTCGACCACTACCAGCTGAATATTATGCTGCATTTTGAGACGACGGGCCTTGGCCCGAACTTCCAAAACGGTTTGGCCGGGCGTGTCATCAATAAATAGCGGCGCTTCCGACAACTTCCCGGCGGCGCTTGTCAATTTCGGCCAGTCCTGATGAGACAAATAACCGGTTCTGACTTTTTGAGCGTCAATACGCGCATGCGAGCACAGCATGCGCTGCACCAGCTGCTCTTTGCTCATTTCGAGCGAAAAAAATGCGATCGGTTTTTTCAGGACGACCGTCACGTGTTCGCAAATGGATGAAACAAACGCCGACTTTCCCATCGACGGCCGTCCCGCAATCACCACCAGGTCAGAGGGTTGCAAACCCGCCGTCTTGGTGTCAAATTCGTGAAACCCCGAGGCGAGGCCGGTCACATGCTCTTTACGCTGATAGAGTTTATCGATGGTCTCAATGCTGGTATGAATAATCTCTTTCAGCGGAACAAAGCGGCCTTCAATATGATGCTGACTCACGTCAAAGATCATCTGTTCAGCCCGGTCCACGAGATCCATCACATGGCTCTCGGGTTCGAAACTTTGCTGAACGATTTGTGTGGCAGTATGAATCAGAGAACGGAGCAGCGCTTTTTCTTTGACGATCCGGGCGTAGTGCTCGATATGCGCCGCCGTCGGAACCTGGGACGTAAGCTGCGTAAGATAGCTGGCTCCTCCGATATCTTCGAGCTGTTTTTTACGTTTCAGCTCTTCGGAAATGGTCACCAAATCGACCGGCTGATCCTTTTCAAAAAGCGCCTGCATCGCCTCAAAGATCTTGCGATGGTTGTCCTCGTAAAAATAAGATGGGTGAAGAAGTTCTATCCCGCGCACGAGGGCCTGCTCTTCAAACAACATGGCCCCTAAGACGCTGGCTTCCGCGTCACGGCTCTGAGGCGGAATCTTCTCCAATAAATTAAGCGAGGAATCGGATGATGCCACAAAATTCCTTTAATTCAGTGTTCAGGACTTGCGTATGACTTCGACGGTGACTTCCGCCCTAACTTGAGGATAGACCTCGACATGAATCGTGTAGGATCCAAGCGAGCGAATTGCATCTTTCAAAGCGATTTTCTTTTTATCGATCTTAAAACCCTGCTCGGCCAAAGCCTGGCTGATGTCTTCTGAGGTCACGGAGCCGAATAATTTATCTTGCTCGCCCGCGGCTGCTTCGATTGTCACCTTCTTTTTGGCAAGTTCCTTAGCTTTGACTTCCGCCTGCGCACGTTCTTTGACGCGGCGCTTTTCCGCACGCGCTTTCTGCTCTTCTACGAATTGACGGTTGGCGCGAGTGGAAGGAAGCGCAAGTTCACGGGGCAGCAGAAAATTACGGGCATAACCATCACGCACTTTTAGCACATCACCGCGACAGCCGACCTTTTCAACATCAGACAATAAAATGACTTCCATCTTTAAACTCCTTTGACATCGAACAGCGATAAGAAGATATCGCGTCGTTACTCCGTTTGAAATGCGAGAACAGCCGCATGGCGGGCCCGCTTAATGGCGCGAGCAAGCATCCGCTGATGCTTGGCACAATTACCTGTGGTTCGGCGAGGAATGATCTTGCCTTTTTCGGTGATGAATTTAATTAAGCGTTCGCCTTGCTTGTAATCCAGATCAAGAACCCGGTCCGCACAAAAACGGCAGACCTTCTTACGAAAAAAACGGCCTCCCCCTCCGTACGGGCCTGACCCCGGACGGCGTGGTCCGCGCCCGCCTTTTTGAAACCGGCCGCCCGGCTTGGAGCCCGGCCTGCCGCCTGTTCTTCCGCCTGTTCTTGATCCTGATCCTGGTCTCATGCTGTCTTTCCTAAATTTAAGATTGGGTTAAAAAGGAATTTCATCATCCGGCTGCAATTCATTATCCGCCACCGATACGCCGCCCTTGGCGCCGGATGGCGCGGGCGAGCCCTCAAAAATGGCGTCATCAACATCCGCCGGCATTTCCGGAGTCGCGCTTTTGGCGCCGCTTCCGCGCGAAAGAAATTGAACACTTTGCGCAACCACTTCCATCGTGGAACGCTTGGAACCGTCTTGCGCTTCCCAATTGCGTGTCTGTAACCGCCCTTCCACAAACACCGGGCTGCCTTTTTTGAGATACTCGTTGCATACTTCAGCGCGCCGACCCCATACCACGATACGGATAAAATTAACTTCTTCTTTTTTCTCACCCGCCTGCGAAGCATAGGTGCGATTCACCGCGATAGAAAAATTTGCAACACCTTGACCGGACGGCAAATATCTCAATTCCGGATCACGCGTCAAATTCCCTATCAGCATCACTTTATTTAAGCTGGCTGCCATAAGGCACCTCCCTCACAGAAGGCCGGGTTACTGCGCAGCCCGGGCAGCGGGCACGCGGCTCTTTTCCGGTTGAGGCTTCTGTTTTTTGGCGTCATAAACCGTTAACATAAAATTCAAAAGATTTTCTTGAAGTTCCAGAGCGTTTCGAAAAGGCGCGACTTGGGAGGGGTTCATCTGAAAAAGGATGTGGACGAAATATCCTTCTTTGAACTTGCGGATCGGATACCCGATAGGTTTCTCGCCCCATTCGCTTTTTTGGGTCACAACGCCTTCATGTTTTTTGATCAACGTTTCCAAGAGACTGAGCTGGCGCTTACGGCCCTCTTCGGTTTCTCTCGGCGTGAAGATAAAAAGTCCGTCGTAATTTTTCATGCTTGTCCTTAAATCTCCTCTTATTTGAAATTAGATATCTCAGAAGAGTCTACAATTTTGAAAAGTGGGTAACAATCTAGCATAAATGGTACGGGGACGCAAGCAAAGGTTTATCGATTTAACCTATTGCAGGGTAGGAATTTATGATATGCATGGCGTCGTCCAAAGACCGCTCCATCCAAAGGGCGCAGGCCTCTCTGCCGCGCTCATAAACGGCGGGTAATAACTTTTGTTCGGATGGGGCAAACCGTTCCAATACATGTTCTTCAAGCGGTCCGGGGTCAACCCCTTCCTCGGCGTCCGGCATGCCTATACCCAAGCGCAGGCGCGCATAGTCGGTGCTCGCCAAGGCATCCTGAACGGACTTCAATCCGTTATGGCCGCCGTCGCTTCCGCGCGGCCGAAGGCGCAAGCGCCCAAAAGGCAGTGCCACGTCATCAACCGCCACCAGAAGATCCTTTTTAAAATCCAGATCGTAATGGAAGACGAGATCACGCACAGCTTTACCGGATACATTCATGAAAATTTCAGGATAAGCAAGAATGAGCGTATCGTTTTCGAGCCTCACGGTCGCAACGGACGCGTGCAACGCATGCTCTTTGGAAAAAGATGCGCGATGATGGCGGGCCAGGTGCTCCACCAAACAGCGGCCCGCATTGTGGCGCGTATCGGTGTAAGACGATCCGGGATTTCCAAGGCCCACGATTATTTTCATGCGAATCATCCCTTAAAAAGCACAGGGGCAATCCGAAAATTGCCCCTGCTGAAATTTTAAGAAAAGAAACAAAAAAGAGTTATTCTTTTTCTTTCTTGGTTTCTTTCGATTCCGGTGCGGGTTTCGGTTTGGGTTTCACTTCCCCTTCGACCGGAGCCCCCTCTTCTTCTTCCGCTTTCTTGCCTCTTTCAATGACTTCCGGTTCCGTGATCTCTTCTTCGGGCGGAGTCACTTCTTCTTCCTTGGTCGGCGGGTGTAAGGCGAGAAGCGTATCTTCCGGATCCAATTTACAGCTGACGCCGGACGGCATCGTCAATGTTTTGACATGAACCACATCACCGATTTTCATGCCTTTTGCGTCATATTCGAAACTTTCCGGAATCTGAGTAGGTAAACATTCGATCGGAATTTCATGGTGAATGGTTTCGAGCACGCCGCCCTCTTTGACACCCGGCGCTTCCTCGGTACCTTTGACAATAAACGGGACCTTTACCTCGATTTTCTCGGTCATGGAAATGACCGTAAAGTCGACATGTTGGATTTCATCGGTGACCGGATGGTGTTGAATATCCTTGATCAAACAGGTGGATTCCTTCAACTTGGCTCCTTCCACC
>JBFHCO010000137.1:0-5252 GCA_041585205.1 Candidatus Omnitrophota bacterium
ACGCAAAAAGGAAATTGAAAATATCATCGATCAGGCGCAATTTGAGCGTGAAAGTTCACCGTCAACACTGGAAACCGGGGATCTTATCCGGCCGAAAGGCAGTCAGACAGCCGATGCCCTATTGTTGATCATCCGGCGCGCAGGCCGGAGAGCAAAGGAACCGCCTTTTGAAGCCGTTCCGATTTTAGGCGATATCACACAAAGCCGCTTGCTTGCACGAGGTGAACTCTATGAAAAAATCAGGGGCGAAAACTTCTTCGGCGCTCTTCAAAGCGCCCGCCGCTCCGCTCGCCGTTCAGAAGTGCGGCACTCCGATTCAGAGCTGCCCGGCGATGCGGTTCAGATGTTTAAAAAGCGTATTCAAAAAGTGCTCGAGGATCATCGCCAGAATCTGACGCGCCAATACGGAGCGGAATATGCGCCTTTGATTGACTCAGCGATGTCGATGGTCACGGTGCGCCATAGCGCTTTGAGGGAATATTTAAAATCGATGGTTCGTGAAGAAACCATCCCGTTCTTTCTTTTCCTGTTTGACGCGGCGGGCGCCAATTTTTATAAAACAATGATCGCGGAAATCGAAAGAATGCAGGATATGGCTTATTCAGCCGAGGGAGTTGAGTATGAGATGAAAGAATTTTTAAAGGTTCCGTTGCTCGAGCTTCCTGTGAGCCAACAGCTGCCGGAATGGATGCAAAAAATTTTGGAAGCCGAAAAAACGGGTTTGGCGCAGCGAACGCTGGAAAATATATTCGTCGACGGTCACCGGAAGGCAGAACACAAAATAATTCCACTGCACCTTAAAAGGAGAGTGAATCAAAATTCCGTCGAAAACTACGCGCATTGGCTTGCCGCGAATCACGCGATCTATCACGCGATCATGAAGCTTACCGCCGAAACGCTTCAAACATTTGATAAAGATTCGCCTGTTCAATATTTGGCCTTCGCGCGGGCGCTTGAGGCCTATGAGAATGAAGCCGCGTTTTTAAGGGGTAAGGACGAGGGACCCTCCGCCGACCGCTCCGAATTGCGGAGCAGTGATTTGGGGTCCGGAGATTTTGAAGCGCTCATGCAAAAGAATCCGAAGAGCGATGAGGAATGGCTGCTTCTGTTGAATGCATTGGTCAAGCGCATATCTCCCGATCACAGAAAGACCGTTAAAAATGCGTCTCGGGCTTCGGGCGGGCGCCTGAGCGCAGATCAAATTCGAACCGCCATGATCAATCATGATATTCGCTTTCATGAAGTCGGTCTGGAACGGGAGCGCAGAGAGCGGCACAGCCGTCAAGCATGGATTGAAATTTTAGAAGATTTGGTAGCCCGGATTCCTCCCGGCGAAGCTCCGACGCTGCAGAATGCAGCGAAAGCTTCTCACGGAGAAATCTCAATTCGAAATATCGTTCAGGCACTGAGCGGTCACCATATTTCGTACGATCAGGTCGGCCTCGATAGCGGGACTTTGCGCCAGCGCAGCCATAGCGCGGATGCGCCGCGCAAGAAGCAGCTCCTGGATCTGGAACCGCTTTTTGAGGATGAGAATTTTATTTTTATACTGCTTTATTCGAACCGTTCTCCGCTTACCGAGAGGGAGATTTATGTACTTAAAGAGCGGTTCGGGCTTGAAGGCAATGAACCGCGAACGCTCGCCTCCATAGGCGAGGATTTGGGCTATACGAAGGAGCGCATCCGTCAGATCGAAGCGGCGGCATTGAAGACGGCCAAAGCATTTTTTCACGATGGCGCATGGGAGGCGTTGGATATCAACGACCCCTCGATCCGGAGAGAGGCAACCGCCGGGGAAGAGGCTCTTCCTGAAAATCAGGATGCGATTTACCCGTCTGTGCTGGATTTTCCCAACGAAGTTGTTTTTAGGATCGACCCGGCGGTCTTGTTGGATACGAAGAAAATGACCCATGAAATGTTCAAGGGGTTGCTCATCACGGCCGCGGCGAACGAAAAGAAAATCACCCTGCTGATTCCGAAAGGAAATTTGCATCGTGATAACACGCGGATACAAGATCTGGAACGATTCGGGCATGTTGTTTACGAGGAAAATAATCCGAAGCTCCCGCGGCATGCCCGTGTCATTAACTTCACGGAAATGGAGCGCGAAGTCACGGCCGAAAAACTGGACAGGGAAGTCGTGCAGTTCGGACTTTATAATGCGGCCGCATTCGGTACCGCGCTGCTCTTTGATTTGAGCGATGGCAATCTGCATGGCCTTGAGCAAAAAAATGGCAAGTGGCATGACCCTCATCATGTTCACACGTGGCAAATTTTGAGTACATGGCAAAAAACATATGAGGTGGTTTTAAGCTCTGCTTGATATAATCCTCGCATGCAGACGCGAGCAGTAAACTTACTGTTTGTTATATTCATAAGTCTTTTCATACCAATAGGTTGCAATCCATATCATTCCTCAGCCCGCAAAATCGAATCCGTCCGGCAAGCGGAAGAACTCGAAGAAAAAATGACATTGTGGCGCGAATCCCAGATTCTGGAGGATCATCTTGAGTTGGCGCGCCATCCCAATTTGATCGATGATTCCACCCTGCGGGAAGAGGTCACGGAATCGCAGTATCTTTGGGAAGAGGCGGTGGAGCGTTACGCCAAAAAACAGCGAAAAGATGGCATCGAGTTTGATAGCGCCATGGACTTCATGCGTCCCGAATACGCCTCGTTCAGCGATGAAGACCGCGCCCATTACCGCGCGATTTTGAAAATCTATCTCGATGAAAAACAGCGGTGGAGAGATCTGAAGGAAATGGAAAGCCGCGAGGATTGGTATCGGGAAACTTTTCGTCACGATTTCTACCGCAAATAAGTCCTTTTTCGAGTTGCGGCTGGGGGGTCGAAATGTTAAAGTGGACTCACTTTTGAAAGGAGTTTTCATATGAAGAAAGCAGTGTTTATGGGTTTCATCATGGCTTCTTTGACCGTCGCATATTCATCCGTTTTGATGGCCGGGAGTGATATGGCCGTGGAAGAGGGGAAAACGGTCCGGATGCATTTTAAACTGTCCGTGGATGGGGAAGCTGTCGAAGATACATTCGGCAGGGAACCCCTTGAATTTGTATTCGGCAGAGATCCGCTGGTCCCCGGTCTCGGAGAAAAAATTAAAGGTTTGAAATCGGGTGATAAGCGATCATTTACAATCGGAGAAGCGGATGGTTTCGGACCGCATGATCCGCGCGGCGTGATCGAAGTTCCGAAAGACCGGTTTCCCGAAAAGAATCTGCAAGTCGGCATGATCGTCGGCACGCAGACGCCGGACGGTCAACCCCTGCATGCCAGGGTGCATGAAATCCGCGAAGAAGTGGTCGTGCTGGATTTTAACCACCCCTTGGCCGGCAAGGAACTGGCCATTGATCTTGAAATACTGGACGTGATGGAAGGGGCTCCGACCCCGGCTCCGGTTGCCGTTTAAACGGCCGGCGCCATGCCGCTCGTACGCTGGCTGCTGAATGCCATGATCGCCTCCATGATTTTTTTCCCGGAGAAAGGTTTTCTCGATACGCCGGACAATCACCGCCTTGCCTGGCGGGATGTTGAAGTCGAAACCGCGGATCATGTTCAACTGCACGGCTGGTATTTGGAAGCACCCAGGGAACGCGGGGTGCTTTTATTTTTTCACGGCAATGCAGGCAACATTTCGCACCGTTTGTTTAAAACCAAGCAATGGCTGGACCGGGGCATTTCGGTCGTGCTGACGGATTATCGCGGCTACGGTAAAAGTTCCGGGAAGATCCGGGTCGGACATGACATTATTACGGACGCCGAAGCGTTTCTTACTTGGCTTGTTGAAACTGAGAAAAAGTCGCCGGAGAATATTGTCTTGTACGGAGAATCCATCGGTTCGGCGCCGGCGCTTACGCTTGGCGGAAAGCAAAAATTCTGTGCGGTCATCTTGGAAGCGCCTTTTACAACCCTCGCGGAACTTGCGGGAACGCATTATCCGGTTGTGCCCAAGGCGATTCTCAAAGATTTCGATTTGGATAACATGTCAGCAATAAAGGATCTCCGGTCACCCCTCTTCATCATCCAGGGAGAACAAGATGAAATTTGTCCCTTGCGCATGGGGCGGGAGCTTTTCGAGAAGGCGCCGGAACCGAAAGAAATGTTTGTTGTACCGCGCGGCGGCCACAATGATTTGCCCATAACGGGCGGCGCAGATTTTTGGGAAAAACCCTATCAATTTATCAGCCGTTGTTTAAAATAATCAAAACGCAGGAGGAGGCAAACATGAAAACCAGCCGTCTGTTGATCGGAGTCATGGCCGTTATATTGATGGTCGGATGCGCGACAAAGCCGCCCGAGAAAAAAGTGGTCGTTTGGGAAACCGCAGAAATTCCCCGGTCCCATGAGATTTTAGGACCGGTTTCCGTGCGTGAAGAAGTCGCCGAATCCGCCTCGGAAACCATTCAGGGGCTCGCGGATTTTGTTTCGAAAGACGGGCGTGTTTCGGACAGAATGCCGGAAGACATGAAAATGGCGCTTGAAATGAAACGCGACGCTTACAAAGAAATGATTTTTGAGAAACTGGCTGAAAAGGCCAAAGAGTATGACGCCGACGCGGTGATCGGAGCCGAATATGTTTATGTGCCGCCCTTCGCCACGTTTTCGACGAAGGCCCTGGTCTCGGCTAAAGGCACCATGGTTAAATATAAAAAATAACCGAGCCTTGCCCGAATTCGATGCCCATCAGTCCCCCCAATAAGACCAACATCATTGCCACGATCGGTCCGGCCTGCGGTAAGGCCTCCGTCCTTAAAAGGCTGATGCGCGAAGGCGTGGATATTGTGCGTATCAACGCATCCCATATCGAAACCAAGCAGCTCCCCGGCTATGTCCGCTTGATCCGACAATGCGCCCGCGCCGTGCGTAAACCGGTGAGCGTTCTCGTGGATTTGCAGGGGCCGCGCATCCGTACGGGCCCCTTGAAACATCCGAAAATTGTCCGCCTTTCCCGGGGCCAGAAAATCGCCATTCACATGCACCGCAAAATCGGAGACGCGGCCTATCTGACAACCGATGACCCGCGGCTCAATTCAGCCGTCCATAAGGGGACGCGTATTTTTATTGATAATGGATTGATCGAACTTGAGGTTCTTTCGATTTCAAAAAATGCCATTCGCTGCCGGGTAGTAACCAGCGGTTATCTGGGGGAAAATAAGGGCATCATCATTCCGGACGCCAAGCGCCATTTGCCTTCCCTGACGACTAATGACCGCAGGCATCTGAAGGTAGCGTTGCGG
>JBFHCO010000138.1:0-5122 GCA_041585205.1 Candidatus Omnitrophota bacterium
GCGCTGACCCGCAACCTGCATTTCTGGTCGGCGCAGGCTTGAATTTTGGATTAATTACATTCAATCAAGCGCTTTATAAAAACGGCGAATATGTCATGAATGTCGTGTATCAGCCTGCAGGAACGGCTGTTCCTGAATTGGATAAAAACGGGAAGCAAATCGGGATAAAGCAATTAGCGGAAGGCCGCATGGCCGGGATGATAGACGGAAAATTAATGTATTCAACAGGGAGTGGCTTGCAGGAAGCCACGTTTGGCGTTCAAGTTTTAGCCACGTCAGCGCAGGAAGGCAATCAAGGCATATCTAAAATGGGCGGTAACGAAATTCTTCAAACCGTGGCCTTAGGCGTGGATGACCCGGGCTTGTCCGGCTTCCTGATTTCAGCCGGCATGACATTCGGAATGGTGAGCTTTAACCAAGCTCTTTTCAAGGATGGCGAATTTGTCATGAACGTGGTTTATACAGCCGCCAAATTTGACAACATCCTGGGCGCGGACGGAAGCATCGTCGAGAGAAAGCTTTCACAGAACGCGGTGGTTGCCGGCCTCCGCGACGGCAGGCTCGTCTATTCGAACGGAGGCGACGTCAAGGCCGTTGAGTTTGGCATGAAAATTCTTGCCACATCCAAAGACAAAGGCAATGAAGCGATCGCAAAAATGGGCGGGGATGAAGTGCGTATGATGACCGCGCTCGGTATCGATGACCCGCTTCTTTCCGCGACGCTTGTGGCGGCCGGCATGAGCATGGGATTAATCAGCTTTCATCAAGGCCTGTTTAAAAACGGCGAATTTGTCATGAGCGTCTCCTACCGCGGCGTTGGGACTGAAGTGGACATCATTAAAAATGGCGAGAAGGTCGGAACGACTCATTTAAAAAGCGCGGTCATCGCCGGCATGAGGGACGGCAAATTGATTTTCTCCGACGGCGGCGACGTTAAAACCGTCGAATTCGGGATTGTGTCGATGGCGAAGGCAGGCGACAAGGGAAGCGATGCGATCGGGATCATGGGCGGCGATCAGGTGATGGCCATGGTCGCGATCGGGTATGACGGCACGGACGTGAGCGGTTTCTTGCTGGATGCCGGCCTAAGTATGGGAGTGATTCAGTTTAAGCAAGGGCTCTTTAAGGATGGGAATTTCTTGAAGGTCGCTTTATTTCAGGGCGCCAAGTTTAAAGACGGTAATTTGATCGGAAACGCATTTCTGGCCACGATGGAAAACGGCAAGCTGGTTTACTCTAGCGGGGGCGAAAAGCAGACCGCTTCCGTGGGAACCATCATTAAATCTATCGGTAATCGCGAAGGCGTCGAGATACGTCAGAACGTCATCATGGGCGTTACGAATCAGGCATTGGGAGATTTCTTGATTGATGCTGCGATGAGTTTTGGTTTGATTCAGTACGAATTCGCTATGTTTAAAAATGATCAATTTGCGGGCTTGGTCATGGCGAGAAAGACGGATGCCGGTACCGTTTATTTGGCGGACGGCGCAACGTTTGTTGAATTTGGAGATGGAACGGTTCTTGAAGTTACCAGAGAAAAAGACATGCAATCGCTTGCCCAAGCCAAGAGTAAATGGGCGGGCAAAGTTTATGACACGAAAGTGACGGAACTCGAGCAGCAGATTGCAACGATGCAGGGTTGGTTGGATACGTACGATACAACGGCTGCATGGTGGAGAGAAAATCTTAACCCGCTGGACGATAATTTTGTATCGAATACATCGGCTGATTACAAGTCAAAGATCGCCGAGCTGAGAAAGCAAATTACGCAATTAAGGGCTGATCAAAAGAACGGCGTTATTCCGGATTCGACAATTTACACAAAGGATGACCGGGCCAAAGTTAGTTTTGAAGCGGGTTGGGTGATAGGGAACGAATCTGAATTGAATGCGAATCAATTGGCTGCGGCGAAGAAAGCGCTGGGCGAGGTCGGAGCCCTGACAGGGCCCACGTGGGTGCTGACGTCAGAAATCAGCGGGGAAGTGCTGGCCAGAGGCCTGGCCCGCATCGGCACTGACGGCAACTTGCTCCTGGTCAGTCCCAAAGATCAGACATCAGGTCAGGTGATTACGAAGAATAACATCGGAGTTTTTGTCTTGGCGGAATATAAACTGACCGAAGGCCAAGGTCCCCAAATGCGTATCAGCGCTCAGGAATATCAGGCATTAAAGCAAGGCATCACGTCTGCCGAAGGACGCGGTTCGATCGGTCTCGGTGATGGAGATGTAGAGATCATCGCATCCTATACATCCCGAATCGATTTTGAATTTCGGGGAGATGCCATGGGATTTTACGCTATTCCGGAAGGCGACCTAAACAGTCTTTATGAATTTTTGGGAACGCTCGGAAACGCGATCGGCGGAAAGATCACGATTAGCGGCAAGGATACCAAAGGGGAGGCGTTTAAAAAAGAATACAATGTCATCCTGAGCGACAGTCTTCAAGTCGCGGGGTTCACAGATCCGCAAGCCGGAGAAGGCAGGCGCTACTTCTTTTTAAATGATGCCGGAACGCTGACGATGGCCATTTCAAGCGACGCGCACGGCCGCTTGAGTCTGAATCAATTACCCGAAGGGATTGGCGGGGACATAAGAGGCGCCCTCATCAATAACTTGCACGGCATTACCGGGGATCATTTAAAAACCATTGAATCAGAGATCAAAGTCTCTCTGGATAAGCAAGGGCATTTTCAAGCGCATGTCTCGGTCGGTTCGATTAAGAAATTAAAAGAGAGCATTACGCTGCACTATTTAGCGGGAACAGAGCAAAAGTTGGATAATTCCAGCAAACCGTTTACGCTGAATTTTGAGCGATGGACGGCTCTGGGTCTCATCAGTGACAGCACCGAAATCACTTTCAGCTTTTCGCCGGGGAAGGACGGGGTGTTGGGTTACTACCAAGCGTCGATGCCGATTGACACGTCCATCGGTTGGGTCTTGCCCTTTGTCAACAATCCGGATTGGGCGGATGCCATCATTTCAGCGAATTCCAAGGACGGTAAATTATTCGATGATTTCAATTTAAAAACTCCGAAAGGGTTTAAAGATGCCGTGGAGAATTGGTTCAACGCGGCCCAAAGCGGCACTCATGCGGATAAAAAGACTTTCAAAGATTTCGCTTTCATGATGAGTGATTTGACCCTTTCGGGTGATGATTTAAAGAAATTCCGCAGTGGTATCGTTGTGGATATTGAGGTGGTGGATCAGGGGGTTACCCTTGAAGAATATGGTCACGCCGGAATCAATTCATGGAAGGACCACTCACTTCAAGATTATTATAAATCCATGCAGGATATTCTCGGCGTCGGGTCAATTGTTGAAAAATATTTATCTCACGTTAGCGAGCAAGATTTTAAAGCTGTCAAGGGCAGTCTTATATTCGGAAGGTCGCACGGCCATATTACGGGCAGCTTTAACTTTAGCGTCGAGAAAGGCGGACAGGAAGGCGCAAATCTCGTTCTCACGGTGGCGCGCATGTTTTCCCCCGACGTCCGCGCGCTGACACTTTCCGAATTAGGCGAGCATGTGCGTGATGAGAATCTTGAATTTGTCAATCATTACACGATCTCTTTCAATCCCGCAGGTCATAAAGCCCTTGCAAATTCTTTTACCATCACGGGCATGATTAATTTCGGACATTTAACCGACGAACAGCAAAATAAGTTGAGAAATCAATTTATTATGCAAGGGACCATTGATGCGCTGAAGCAATACATCAATGACGGGGGCGGATTTTTCCAAGCATCGGTGACGAAGTATGGTCCTTATGGCGGTGGGCCCTACGAAACCACGGAACTGAGAGAACTTGGTAAAGAAGGCGCAATCGCGGAAGTCATGAAAATTACCGGATTGGATCGCGCCACCCTGGAGAAGCTCTATGACGCCAGCGAAGCGGACTGGAATGATTACCGCGTCGAAAATTTCCTAGATGCGACCGTGAAATATCTAGAAAGCATGGGCACGGTCGGAGGGAGCACCAATCTCCGGTTCGACACCCAGGTTTCGGTCACCCTATTTAACGTCCAGGATAGTTATGATGCGGGCGAAGGTGCGATGAGGGTGCGTGTGGCCGCCGTGACGGACGCGGCGCGCGCCAGCTCGCGCAGCAATTTAGCCGAAGTGGGTTACATCACCATTTCAACCGGGGAAGTCGGCGGTTTATGGAGCCGATGGATTAAGACCGGGGATGGCTTATGGGGCGACACCATCCAAACAAAAGGCGTGTATTACTACGATATCGCGGGCAATCTGCTTGAATTTTCCTTCAAAATCCACGATCACACGATTTCGGGTTGGGTTGAGCGGGGCGCCGACGGCATTTTAGCGGTTCAGGGTGTGGTCGGAGGGAAAGTGACCCTGAACGCTGATAATGTGCTCACCATTAAAGGAAATTACAACGACGGATTCTGGACAACCTTTCTGTTCGGAGACATAGCCTCTCAGGTACAGAACACCTATCGCATGGACATGATCACCGGCGAAACGGTCACCGACAGTATGGATATCGGGAATGTTGCCTGGGAAACCTTCGGCGAATGGGTGGGACCGAAGTCATTACTGTATGTATTCTCCAGCGCCTGGAATGATTACGGCGTAATCGGCAAAATCGGCGTGGTGGTGGCATTTATCGTGGCCGTCGTGGCTTTTGTGATCGCAACGATTGTCACATTCGGTGGCACGGTGGCGGTTGGATTCGGTACCGGCGCTGCTTTTGGGGCGGGAGCCCTCGCGATCAATTCGGTCAGTTTAGGCATTGCCGCCATGGCAGCCGCTGTTTTAGTGGCAACCGCGGCCGCTACGATGATTATGTACGGTGATCAAATGAGCACAGATCAAGGTTTTGAAAATTTTGTGGCGAATAGTCAAGGTCTGATGAAATTCATGAGCATTACCGCCAACATTATGTTTATGGCGGCCACGATGAACTGGGGCACCGGATGGATGAATTTAGCCACCATGACCGGAGCGATCAAAGTGGCCGGAATTGCCGGTTTTGGCGCCGCGCGAGGAGGTCTCGTAGCGGCGGTCGGAGCTTTGGTTCCGCAATTCGCAAGAACCGCCATCTCGGTGACTCTGACGACGCTCAAAAATTCAGCTATTCTGATGTTTAAAATTGCGACTTA